>CAZNBD010000017.1:15318-33125 GCA_964571405.1 uncultured Bacteroides sp.
TACACCTGCACACACTGCAGGTGCGTTGTCTTGTAATTTGCTATGAATCAGCAGCCTTATCATATCCCGGCCTTGTTGCCCC
Source organism: uncultured Bacteroides sp. (assembly GCA_964571405.1). GTDB lineage: Bacteria > Bacteroidota > Bacteroidia > Bacteroidales > Muribaculaceae > CAG-873. The sequence continues at coordinate 15,401 of CAZNBD010000017.1, forward strand.
AGACCATTGAGGCACTGCGCCCCGTTCCGGGCGGAGTGTACATTGACGTCACCCTCGGCGGAGGCGGCCACAGCCGCGGCCTCCTGCAGGTGCTGGACAGTGAGTCACGCCTGTACGGCCTGGACAGGGATGCTGACGCCATTGCCAATGCCCCTGAGGATGAACGCTTCACCGCCATCCACGGTAATTTCAGGTATCTGATGAATTTTGTCAGGTATTACGGCCTGGTGGGTAAGGTGGACGGAATCCTGGCTGACCTCGGTGTCTCATTCCATCACTTTGATGATGCGGAACGCGGCTTCTCCTTCCGCGCTGACGGCCCCCTGGACATGCGCATGAACCGCAGCGGTGGCATTACAGCCGCACAGCTCATTGCGGAACTCCCTGAGGATGAGCTTGCTTCAATCCTGAGCCTGTACGGTGAGCTCAAGAACGCCCGCCGCATTGCCCGTGCCCTCACAGCCGCCCGCGCCTCAAAGCCCGTTCAGACCACATCTGAACTTACTGAGCTGGTGCGCCCCTTCCTTTCTCCTGCAAACTTCAAGAAGGAGCTGGCACAGGTGTTCCAGGCGCTCCGCATTGTGGTGAACGGTGAGATGGAAGCCCTGGAAGCACTCCTGACAGCCTCAGTCCGTGCCCTCCGTCCCGGCGGACGCCTGGCCGTGATTACATATCATTCCCTGGAGGACCGCATGGTAAAGAATTTCTTCCGCTCAGGGCGCGTGGACGGTAAGGTGGAAAAGGATATTTACGGCAGGGCCGAGGTTCCCCTCAAACCCCTGTTCTCAAAACCCGTCACTCCTGATGAGGCGGAGGTGGAGCGCAATCCCCGCTCCCGCAGCGCCAAACTCAGGGTGTGTGAAAAATTATAAGGCATCTCAATCTTCTGAATAATCTCTCCAATCATTCTCCTCACATTTCAAAATGTTTAAGACAAAATTTAAGAAAGGATTCAAAAAGGTGGGAAACGGCGCCCGCATCGTGGCCCAGGGTGATGCCCTGGACATGCGCTGGTTTGGCCGTCACTTCTTCCTGATTGCCTTTTCCGTGATGACCATAATTGCCATCATAGCCACACGCTTCGAGCATCAGACCTCCGAGGCCACAATCCGCAGCCTCCGCAAGGACATTGCCCGTCAGGAAACATTCCTGCATGAACAGCAGTCACGGTACATGACCCTGACACGTGAAAGCGCCATGATACACCTGGTGGACTCCCTCCACCTCGGCCTGGAAATCTCCACTCAGATGCCACAGACTCTCCAGTATAACCTTGCCCCCGGGCAGAGAAGATAAGCCGCATAATGGATAACGATTCCCTGGACAAGAAACTCAACCGGATTCTGTACCGGCAGAAATATCTGCTGGGCCGCTTCGGTATCATCATGCTGCTGTGCGCCCTGCTGGCTGTGGCCATCATCCTGTCACTGTGCAAGACCACCATTGTGGATGCCGCGGACTGGGAGCGCATGAGTGAATCAACCCTCCGTGACTCCGCACTGATTATCCCCCGCCGCGGAAACATACTGGCTTCCAACGGTGCCATCCTGGCCACAAATCTCACATACTGTGACGTCCGCATTGACTTTCAGGCTCCGGACTTTGCCACAGACTCCTTTGTATATTACCTGCCCGCCCTGGCTGACTCACTGGCACTTGAATTTCCGCACCGCACACGTCAGGAATGGGAGGAGCACCTCCGCCGCGGTATCTCCGTTGAAAAGGCTTCACGGTCCCGCGGCTGGTCAATTGCACGCCGTGTGCCCCGTGAGAAAGGGGAGCGTGTGCGTAATATGCCCTTCTTCAATATCAGCAGGAATTCTTCCAAGACCGGCCTGGTTATCAATGATGTAGTGGTACGCGCGTACCCCTTCGGAGAGATGGCCCGCATGAGCGTCGGACGCGTGGGACGCTCCATTTACTGTGATTATGACAGCGGCCGCTGGGGCCTGGAGTGTACTCTTGACGGCCTCCTGTTCGGACGCCTGGGCCTGAAGCGCAAGGCCCTGTCAACCAAGGGGTATTACATGGCCGTTGAGGTTCCTGCCGTGGACGGTTATGATGTTACCACCACCATTGACATCACCGTCCAGGATATTCTTGAGCAGGAACTCAGTGACATGCTGGCGGAGTGCCGCGCCGAGTGGGGCTCTGCCATGATCATGGAGGTGCAGACCGGTGACATCAAGGCAATTGCCAATCTTGAACGGGACAGTATCACTCATGAAATCAAACCGGCCCTGAACCGCCTGGTCAGCTATTTTGAACCCGGCTCCGTGATGAAGGTAATGACCATGGCCGTGGACCTCCGCAAGGGATATGTCAATCTGAATCAGCCGTATTCCATCGGTCATTCATATGCTTACCTGGGCAGAAGACCCATCAAGGACACCCACTCTCCCGGAACTCTAACTCCCGGACAGTTCCTGTGTTATTCATCAAACATCGGCATGGTCAAACTGACCGTGCCCCATTATGAGCATAATCCCAACGGCTTTCAGGATGACCTGGCGGAAATAGGATTCTTTGACACCCTCCGCACCGGCATGGACCGCGAGAAACCCCCGCGCCGCCGTAACCTGCCCAATAATGTGGGCGGACGCCTGGACCTTTCACGCATGGTATTCGGTTATACTTTCTCCATTCCGCCCCTGTACACCTGCGCCTTTTATAACGCAGTGGCCAATGACGGCCGCTTTGTGCGCCCCCGTCTGGTCAAGGCGCTCCGCAGCCCGGACGGCAGGGACTCCATCATTCCGGTCAGCTATGTGCGTGACAGCATCCTCAGCCCCTCCCAGGCTGCATTGCTGCGCCGCATGATGCATGATGTGGTATGGGAAAGAGGTGGAACGGCACTCTCTCTGAAAAACGATGTGGTGGATATTGCCGGCAAGACCGGTACCTGTATCCTTGCCCTGGAGGACAAGCGCCCCCGCGTGAACGCTCAGGGTGACAGCATCAAGCTCCCGCCCTTTAAAGGTGGTTACCGTCAGGGCCATAACCGCGTAACATTCTGTGGTTTCTTCCCGTATGAAAACCCGCGTTACACCTGCATAGTTGTCATAAACGACCCGCGCGGCGCCCTCCGCGGCCCGGCCGTCACCTCAGGTACCGTGCTGAAAAACACCGCATTGAAGATGTACGCCCGCGGTATGCTGCAGCCTGACCCCGTATTTACTGCTGACGCCTCCGGATCCCGCACCAATCCGCTGCTGCACACCAGCCTGGATGAAAACAGGAACAGCGTTGTGGCATCTGAACTCGGTATGGCGGACGCCCGCAGTATCCGTGCCCCGCAGCAGCCCGCCCGCAGCGGGGTGGTGCCGGATGTACGCGGTATCAGCTGTCGCGAAGCACTTTCTCGCCTTGAAGGAGCCGGGTATTCCGTTGACTTCAACGGCATTGGATATGTCTCTCATCAGGAACCCGCTCCCGGAACGGAGGCTGCTCCGGGTACAAGGGTACATTTAAGACTCCAAAACTCCAATTAATTGATAATGAACCAACTCAACAATATATCACCCCGTAGCATACAGCTCACTGACCTCCTGGAATCCATTGATTGTCAGGAAGTTCAAGGTAGCTGTGAAGAAACCGTAGTGACCTCCCTGACAGCGGATTCCCGTCAGGCCGGTCCCGGTACGGTTTTTGTGGCGCTGCGCGGGACGGCCGTTGACTCTCACCGCTTCATCCCCGCAGCAGTGGGGCAGGGCGCTGTGGCTGTCATTGCGGAGGACCTGTCAAATTTCCCGGAAAACACCCGGGCCGTGGCTGTCAAGGTTACGGACTGCAGAGTGGCACTGGGTAAACTGGCAAGCCGTTTTTACGGCGAACCGTCCGAGGAACTCCGCCTGGTGGGTGTCACCGGCACAAACGGTAAGACCACCGTGGCCACTCTGCTGTATGAACTGGCACGCATGCAGGGGCATAAGGCCGGACTCATTTCAACTGTCTGCAATATGGTGGATGATGAACTGGTGCCCGCAGACCACACCACCCCGGATCCTATCCAGCTCAACGCGCTCCTGCGCAGGATGGTGGATGCCGGATGTACCTTTGCCGCCATGGAGGTCAGCAGTCATGCCGCGGATCAGCACCGCATTGCGGGCCTGAACTTTGCCGGTGGAATTTTTACCAACCTCACCCGGGATCACCTGGACTATCATAAGACATTCGCCGCATACCTCGCCGCCAAGAAAAGTTTCTTTGACGGTCTGGATAACAGCGCCTTTGCTCTTTCCAATGCGGATGACCGCAACGGCATGGTGATGGTGCAGAATACCGCCGCGCGTCCCGTGGCCTATTACTCCACACGCTCTGACGCCGATTTCCATGTGCGCATAATTGAGTCACGTCTTGACGGAATGCTCCTGGATTTTGACGGCAATGAGGTGGAAGTACGCCTCACCGGCGCCTTCAATGCCTCGAACCTGGCTGCTGTGTACGGTGCCGGAATACTCCTGGGTTTCCGGCGTGAGCAGGTGCTCACACATCTGAGCGCACTCAAACCCGCCCCGGGACGCTTCCAGACTTTCCGCTCCGCAGGTGGGGTGACTGCCATTGTTGATTACGCCCATACCCCTGACGCTCTGGAAAATGTACTCACCACCATTGCGGAAATCGCTCCGGAAAAGAGTAATATAATCACCGTCTGCGGTGCCGGAGGTGACAGGGACACCGGTAAGCGCCCCATCATGGCCCAGACCGCCGCACGCCTCAGTGACCATCTCATCCTTACATCTGACAATCCCCGCAGCGAGGACCCGGAAGAGATTATCAATCAGATGGAAAGCGGTCTTGATGATGCGGAAAGAGAACATACTGAACGTATCACTGACCGCCGCCAGGCCATTCGCCATGCCGTGGATATTGCCGGAGCAGGGGATATTATCCTCATTGCCGGAAAGGGCCATGAAACCGGCCAGACTATTGGAAAAGTAACTCACCATTTTGATGACCGCGAGGAAATTGTCCGCGCATTTGCTGAACTTGACAAATAATGTTTTACTCATTAATTAATGATTTAGACTTTCCGGGAGCCGGACTGATTTCATACATCACCTTCCGCTCCGGTGTGGCCTTTGTGCTCTCAATGGTAACTGCTGTTTTTGTGGGTCGCATCATTATCGGCCGCCTTCAGAAAATGCAGATCGGTGAGATTGTCCGTGACCTTGACCTGGCCGGGCAGATGTCAAAGACCGGTACACCCACCATGGGAGGTGTGATTATCATCCTGTCCATCCTGGTTGGCTGTCTGCTCATCGGAAACCTCGGCAATTCTTACATGCTTCTGATGCTCCTGGCCACTGTCTGGCTCGGTACAATCGGCTTCCTGGATGATTACATGAAATTCAAGCGCCGGAACAAGGACGGTATCCGCGGTAAGTACAAGGTATTCGGCCAGGTGGGCATCGCACTTATCGTTGCCCTGACAATGTTCCTCAATCCCTCAATGGTGATTGTTGAGAATCAGGAGGTTATCAGCGTGGAAACCAACAGGGTGGAGGAAGTGGTATATGACACCGAGACCACCAAGGCCCCTGCCACCACCATCCCCTTTGTAAAGAACAATAACTTTGATTATTCCATGCTCACCGGCTGGATGGGTAAATACGCCCAGACAGGCGGCTGGATTGCTTTCTTCCTGGTTACCATCTTCCTGGTGGCCGCCACAAGTAACGGTGCCAACCTCAATGACGGCCTGGACGGCATGTGCGCCGGCCTTTCCGCCATCAGCGGTGTGGCCCTGGCCATTATGGCATACCTGGGCGGCAACATCATTTACTCGGCGTACCTCAACATCATGTACGTTCCGGACTCCGCGGAACTGGTGGTCTACATGTCCGCCTTCATCGGGGCCCTCATCGGCTTCCTGTGGTACAATACATATCCTGCCAGCGTGTTCATGGGTGACACCGGCTCCCTCATGCTCGGCGGGGTGATTGCAGTATTCGCCATCCTGATTCACAAGGAATTGCTCTTGCCCATCCTCTGCCTGCTTTTCTATGTTGAGGACCTGTCAGTCATTCTTCAGGTGGCATATTTCAAGCGCAGCGGCGGCGGACGCATCTTCAAGATGTCTCCACTCCATCATCATTTCCAGAAGGATTATGACCCCAATGTGAAGGTGCTCCTGGGTTATCCCCGGCGAGCCATTCCTGAAAGCAAGATTGTGACACGCTTCTGGATTATTGGCATCATTCTGGCTGCCATCACTTTTGTAACTCTGAAAATCAGATAATCTTATCATATTATATATGACTGATAGACACTCCCGTTCAATTGTTGTACTCGGTGCCGGTGAAAGCGGTACCGGCGCTGCCATTCTGGCCAAGGATAAAGGTTTCAACGTTTTCCTCAGTGACAGCGGCCACATTGCGGACAAGTACCGCGCCATCCTGGAGGCAAATGATATTGAATATGAGCAGGGCGGCCATTCCATTGACCGCGTAATTGCCGCTGATGAAATCATCAAGAGCCCCGGTATTCCTCTGGACGCACCGGTGGTTCTGGCGGCTGTGAAAAAGAACATCCCAATTATCAGTGAGATAGAATTTGCCGGCAGATACACGGATTCTAAGATGGTCTGCATAACCGGCAGTAACGGTAAAACCACCACCACCATGCTCATCCACCACATCCTGGTCAGCGCAGGTATAGACGCTTCACTGGCAGGAAACATCGGTAAGAGCCTGGCATACCAGGTGGCACGTGACCCTCATCAGGTGTATGTGGTGGAACTCAGTAGTTTCCAGTTGGATAACATGTATGATTTCAAGGTTAATATTGCGGTGCTCCTCAATATTACCCCTGACCATCTGGACCGTTATGACCATAACATGCAGAACTATATCAATGCCAAGTTCCGCATCATCCGCAATATGGACTGCCATGACGCATTTATCTTCTGGAAAGAAGACCCCGTGATCATGGAACAGCTCCGCCACATCTCCACAGAGGCCCTGCAGCTGCCCTTCAGCCGCAGAAAACTCCCTGAATCAGCCGCTTACATGGATGAACAGGACAATATTGAGTTCCATACCCCGGCCACAAGCTTCAACATGCCCCGCGCTGACCTGGCTCTCAATGGTCTCCACAATGTTTTCAACTCCATGGCCGCAGGTCTCTCTGCCTGTCTCTTTGATATCCGCAAGGAAACCATCCGCCAGGCTCTCAGTGACTTCAAGGCCGTTGAACACAGACTGGAATTTGTACGTGAACTCAACGGCGTGCGCTGGATCAATGACTCAAAAGCCACAAATGTCAACTCCTGCTGGTACGCCCTGGAGTCCATGACCACCCCCACCGTTCTCATCTTGGGCGGAAAGGACAAGGGTAACGATTACTCTGAAATCCTCCCCCTGGTGCGTGAGAAAGTAAAGGCCATCGTTGCCATGGGCAAGGATAATGAAAAGATTATCAATTATTTCAGTGGCAAGGTGCCGGAAATTGCGGACACTCACTCCCTGGAGGATGCCGTGGCCGCTGCCGTAAGGCTTTCTGCTCCGGGTGACACAGTCCTCCTGTCTCCCTGCTGCGCAAGCTTTGACCTCTTTACAAGCTATGAGAACCGCGGCTCTCTCTTCAAGGCTGCCGTAAACGCACTTTAACTCTATAAAAATCAACCAGTCAATCAATGAGCGAACAAACCCTCTCTCCCGCCTCTGAAGCCCCGCGCAAGCCTATCCGTACGGATTACTCCCTCTGGGGTACGTACATCTTCCTGGTGATTATCGCGGTGCTGGAACTCTTTTCTGCTTCCATTCAGGAAGTTTCTGACGGCAACATCTTCGGACCCGTCAAACGTCACAGCATATTTCTGATTGGAGGATTGGTTTCCATGCTGATTCTCCAGCACATACATTACCGTCATATTTTCCGCTTCATCCCCGTGTTTGTGTTGGGGTGCATGGCACTCATGTGCCTGGTTTACACCGGCCTCGGTGTCAAGATTAACGGCGCCGCACGCGGCATTGTCCTCGCCGGCATAACCATCCTGCCGGCTGACGCCCTCAAGCTGGCAGTTGCTCTGGGAATGGCTTGGATTCTGACCAAATTCAGGGACAAGAAAAAGAAAGACGTCAGCACCACCGGCCTTGTCCTCTCCCTCATTTTCATGGCTGTATGCGCGGCTATGCTCTTTGCCCACGGCCTGTCCAACACCCTCATTGTCGGAGCCATAGGCCTGGCCATGATGCTGGTGGGCGGAATGAGTTGGCAGAAACTGGGTATTGTCCTGGCAATTGTACTCATCTGCGGCGGTGGCGCTGTGCTTTACAAGGTTACTGCCAAGGCAGATCCCACCGTAGTGGAGCGCCAGCAGAACCTTGCCCGTCTGGACGGCGTCACTGATTCTGTCCAGACTGCCGGTTCCGGACGTGGTTCCGTGTGGCGTGACAGATTCCTGCACCATTTCCGCATGGACAAGGCCCGGGAGCCTTTTGACACACGTCATGCACAGGAGCAGCTCAGTTATATTGCTCAGGCTCACAGCCATGTAATTGGCGTAGGCCCCGGCCAGTCTCGTGAAAACGCACGTCTCCCCCTGGCATACTCGGATTACATCTTTGCCATTATCATTGAAGAACTCGGTCTGATAACAGGTATCTTCCTGGTTATCACATATATGTGGATACTCGGACGTGCTGCCAAACTGACCGGGCGCTTCAGTCAGACTCTCCCGGCTGTCCTCTGCATGGGTTGTGCCTTTGTAATTGTGTTTCAGGCTCTTTACCACATGGCCATTGTCTCCGGTGTGGCACCCGTTTCAGGTCAGCCTCTCCCGCTTATCAGTAAGGGTGGTGTGAGCGTCCTGGCAACCTCCCTCGCCTTCGGTGTAATGCTCAGTTGTTCAAGACATGCCGTGCGCGTTTCGGACACCAAGGCGGAGGCCAAGGCTGAACAGGCTCTCCTGCCGGAAAATGCCGTATCGGATAACCCCGCTCTCACGGAAAAGCCTGAGTAATAACTCTTTTAATCTGTAATCATTAAATGAATAAGCCATATAGGTTCTTGATTAGCGGCGGCGGCACGGGTGGTCATATCTTCCCCGCCCTCAGCATTGCTGATGCCCTCCGCCGCAGATTCCCGGACTGCGAAATTCTCTTTGTCGGTGCTGAAAACCGCATGGAGATGGAGCGCGTGCCTGCCGCAGGGTATTCAATTGAGGGTCTGCCCGTTGCAGGTTTTGACCGCAAAAGACTCTGGCGCAATTTTGCCGTCCTGATCAAACTTTTCCGCTCTCTGCGCAAGGCCCGCAGAATTGTCCGTGAATTCAAACCTGATATGGCAATAGGTGTGGGAGGGTACGCCAGCGGACCAGTCCTCAAAGCCGCTCAGAAAATGGGTGTCCCCACTGTCCTGCAGGAACAGAACTCTTACGCCGGGGTGACAAACAAGCTCCTGGCCAAGAAGGCTTTGGCCATCTGTACCGCATACCCGGACATGGAGAAGTTCTTCCCCGCGGATCACATAACCCTCACAGGTAACCCGGTGCGTAAACAGCTCTTTGACAATCATCAGACGCAGGCTCAGGCCAAGGCCGCTCTCGGATTTGACCCGGAGTGCCCGTTAGTGCTCGTTGTGGGCGGTAGCCTCGGGGCCCGTACCATCAATGATGTGTTTATCAACGCAGTTGAAAGCGGACAGGTGGCTGACGCGCCTTTCTCAATAATGTGGCAGACCGGTAAAATTCAGGACAGTCAGGTCAGGGAAATCCTTGCAGACAAAAAACTTTCAAACATCAAGGCCTCTCCTTTCATTTCTGACATGGCCACAGCATACCGCGCTGCAGATCTGGTTGTTGCGCGCGCCGGTGCCGGTACCATTTCAGAACTTGAACTGTTGGGGAAACCGGCCATACTTGTGCCCTCGCCCAATGTGGCGGAAGACCATCAGCGCCATAACGCCGAGGCGCTTTCAAGCCGCGGAGCCGCCGTCCTCATTCTGGACGCAGACGCCCGGAACACCCTGTGGAACACTGTCTGCTCCGTTGTGACAGACCCTGAAGCCCTCCGTAACCTCTCCGCAAACATCCTGGAAATGGCTCTCCCTCAGAGTGATGAGAAAATTGTAAACGTAATTGAGAACATCCTTAAGAACAGAAAGTGATGGAACTTGAAAATACAAAACGTGTTTATTTTGTGGGTATAGGCGGCATTGGAATGGCCGCTTTGGCCCGGTATTATATGCACCTGGGGCTCCCCGTGGCGGGTTATGACCGCACGCCCTCGGACCTCACGCACCATCTCTGTGATGAAGGCGCCCTCGTTTCATACAGTGACTCTCTGGATGCAATCCCTGAGGATTTCCGTTCCCCTGAAGGCACTCTGGTGGTCTACACTCCCGCCATCCCGGACTCAAATATTCCCCTGACCTTCTTCCGCAACAGCGGTTTTGAAATACATAAACGTGCCTGGGTGCTCGGTCAGATTACCCGCGCCGGTAAAAGCCTCTGTTTCTCAGGAACTCACGGTAAAACCACCACCTCATCCATGGCAGCACACATCCTCAGCTGCTCACCGGCCGGATGCAACGCTTTCCTCGGAGGCATCATGCGGGGAAAATATAACAGCAACCTCATCCTCTCACAGACATCTCCTTACTCCGTCATTGAAGCGGATGAGTATGACCGCTCATTCCATCAGCTCACACCCTGGATTGCAGTGGTAAACGCCACTGACCCTGACCATCTGGACATATACGGCACGGAGGAAGCTTATCTTGAAAGTTTTGCCCACTTCACAGAACTCATCCGCCCCGGAGGTACCCTGCTGATGCGCAGCGGTTTAAAGCTCAAGCCCCGCGTGCCGGAGGGCGTGAACATTGTAACATTCGGCAGAAATGACGGTGATTACCACGCCGCAAATGTCAGAACCGGCAACGGCACCATCTTCTTTGACCTTGTCACTCCGCACGGAACCATAACGGACATTGAGCTCGGAGTGCCTGTTGACGTCAATGTTGACAATGCCATTGCCGCCCTTGCGGCAGTAGATCTCGCAGGTGAACTCACCCCGGAACTGGCACGCACCGCCATGAGCTCATACCCCGGAGTTGAGCGCCGCTTTGAATTCCATTTAAAGACGCCGGAGCATGTGATAATTGATGATTACGCCCATCATCCGGATGAACTCGCACGCTCAATCGCCTCTGTCCGTGCCCTTTATCCTGACCGTCACCTCACAGTGGCTTTCCAGCCCCACCTTTACAGCCGTACCCGTGATTTCGCACCCCAGTTCGCTCAGGCCCTCAGCACGGCGGACCGCGTTATTCTCATTGACCTGTATCCGGCACGTGAGGAACCCATCCCCGGAATCTCTTCTGAAACCATTCTCAATCTGGTTACAAATGAAAATAAATCATTGATTGATAAAGAAGATTTTGTCAACTCAATGAAAAATAGTAATTTTGAAATATTATTGACCCTTGGCGCCGGAAACCTCAATCTGGAGGCCGCGCGCCTGGCGGAAATTCTGAGTTCTAAGTAATCTGCATGTCTAAAAAATCCCTCTGGTTCTGCGTTCTGACCATCCTGGTGGCGGCTTGGCTCGTCTTCGGGATTACTTACGCGTACTCGCGTGACGTTGACAGCAGAATCTCCGGAGTGGATATTGTCCTGACGGACTCCGATTCCCGCTTCCTCAGCCGTGCGGACATTGTCTCTGCTTTCGCCCTGGAACCGGACTCCGTTATCGGCCTGCCGGTCAGAGACTTCAATCTCTATGAACTGGAGCGCGCTCTCAATGCTTCGGACCAGATTGAACATGCCAATGCCAACCTCCTCACTGACGGAACATTACGCATCACCGTCACACCAATGCAGCCCGTGGCCCGCGTCTTTGAGCACGGTAAACCCTCTTATTACATCAATTCATCCGGAAAGAAAATATCCGCCACTCTCCGCCATCACCTTGATGTGCCGGTTCTTATGGGATATTTTGACTCCGTACACCCGGCCCATAACCTCCTCCCGCTCCTTGATTACATTGCATCTGACCGCCTTGCCTCTGCACTGGTTTCAACCGTGACTCAGCAGCGAGACGGTAATATAATAATTGTCCCCACCATTGTGGGTCACGTAATTAGCTTCGGTGATACTTCTCTGATTGAAGATAAATTCCATCGTCTCGCCACATTTTACCGCTCTGTCGCTCCCGTCAAGGGCTGGAATTATTATGACACTGTTGCTGTCCGCTGGCGTGGCCAGATTGTGGCAACCCGCCGCAATCACGCCCCCGCTCACACCATCCTCCCCACAGTGGAGGAACAGTTCGGTACTCTGGATGAAACGGACGTTGAAACCATTTCAACTGTAGAGAATGCCCCTGATGACTCTCCTCAAAACTGATTAACCTCTTACTGATCTCCTTTTTTCCCATGGATAACAGAACTATAGTAGCAATTGAAATAGCATCCTCCAAAATCAAAGGTGCCGCTTCCATCGTGGAGCCGGACGGCACCATCAGGATTCTGGCGGTTGAAACCATCCCCGTTTCCGGAAGCGTTAGGCACGGTCGCGTACAGAACATCCGTGAGGTATCCGCTGCCGTAAATGATATTATCCGGCGCCTGGAACGCCGTCAGGGTGTCGCTCCCCGTAAGGTGCAGTGCGTCATGATTGGGTTTGGTGGCAGAAGCCTCAACGGAATCCCCGCCTCAGCTCATATTTCTTTTGCCCGGGAAATTGAAATAACTGAAGAAACAATCCGACGCCTCAAGAAAGAGGCCGCTAAGGACTTTGTCGGTAATAAAAATATTGAGGACTGTCTCCCAAAAGCTTTTTACGTCAATAACCTCCAGGTCAAGAAACCCGTTGGTACCGTTGGCTCAAACCTCCGCGGTGACTTCCTCCTCCTCACATGCGGAAAGGAAACTCGTCAGAACATTGAGCGCCTCAAGTTTGACTCAATCACCGCAGGAAACGTATATTACCAGCTCCGCCAGACCGCCCTCGCTGACCTTGTCCTCTCTGATGATGACCGCCAGGTTGGTTGCGCTCTCGTGGACCTCGGTGCGGAAACATGCACCATCTCAATTTATAAGGATGGTTCAATGGCATTTATGGCCACTCTCCCCATGGGTTCACGCCTAATCACCATGGACCTCATGACCGGTCTCAAACTCTCTGAGGCAGCTGCTGAGGACTTCAAGCTCCGCCTCGGGTCACTGGAAGACAATTCTTCTGACCAGACCGCCCGGGATGTAAATAATTACGTCAGGGCACGTGCCGGTGAAATCGCTGCCAACATTGTCAATCAGATTGAACTCTCAGGCTTTTCTCCTGAGGACCTCGGCGCAGGTATAATCCTCACCGGTGGTGGCGCCTTGCTCCCTCACTTTGATGAACTCCTCGCTCAGCAGAGCCACATGGAAGTATCAAAGGCTCGATTCCCCGCAGTGGTGACTTTTGAGGACAATTTCAACCACAGCGCGGACATGGACGTGGTGGCTCTCATCAAGGCCGCTACCGCTTACCCGGAATTTGAAGGCCTATCATCTCCCCAGCCTGCTCAGCCTGAGCATGTTGAACAGAAAATTGAGCCGGAAGAGCCCAAGGAAGAAAAGTACATCTTCCCTGAGGATGAACCCGAACCTGAGCCCGAGCCTGTACGCATCCACAGCCGCAGAATTTATGATGATGATGACCCTCATCTGCTTGATGACGAGCCGGATGACATAGAACCCCGCACCGTTAAAGATGATTTCTATCAGGATGATTATATTGATGATGATGAAGAAGTTGATGATGAGGAGCTTGAAAAGGATAAGGGCCGCAATACCGGTGCCGGAGGCAACAAGACTCCCAAATCCACTCCCAAAGTCATGGGCAAAATCCTCTCTTCAATCCGTGAAACAATGGGAATCATTTTCTCTTCTCCCACAGACGCGGATGATGATGCGTACCAGGACGGAGAAGACCGTGAAGACAGATAACTCGCCTTCATCACTCTTTTACATTATTTGAACCACACTTTAAAATACCCAGTCTCTCCTTATTATATATATTATGTCAGAAGCTGAAGAACCGGAACTGCTGGACAAGTTCCGCAATCCATCTAAAGATAAAGCCGCATCCGGTCCCATAATCATTGCCATGGGCGTGGGTGGTGGCGGCGGTAACGCCATCAATTACATGTGTCGCCAGGGTATCCGGGGCGTGGAGTTTGTCGCGCTCAACACGGATAAACAGGCCCTGGAACCCCTGGAGGGTCCCACCAAGCTCCTCCTCGGCCCCAATCTCTGCGGAGGTAACGGAGCCGGAGGTATTGCGGAAAAAGGCGCCGCGGCCGCTGAGGAAAGCGCTGCTGATATCGCTCGCCTTGTGGACCGTCAGGTAGACATGGTGTTTGTGACCGCCGGAATGGGTGGAGGAACCGGAACCGGAGCTGCACCCGTGGTGGCCCGTATATGTAAGAACAAGGAAATTCTCACCATCGGCATTGTAACCATACCTTTCTTCTTTGAAGGAACCGAGAAACTCAAGAGCGCTCTGGACGGAGCCGCCCAGCTCAAGAAGAACGTGGACGCCCTCCTGATGATTAACAATGACCGCCTCTCTGACATTTATCCTGACATAGCATGGGGCGCCGCTTTTGAAAAGGCGGATGATATCCTGGCCACTGCTTCTCGCAGCATTTCGGAGCTCGTTACAAACCATGCCATGATCAACATTGACATGAAGGACGTGGACACCACTCTCCGTAACGGCCGCACCGCCTTCATCTCTGTCGGATACGGTGAAGGTGAAAACCGCATGAACAAGGCAATTCAGAATGCTCTCCATTCACCCCTGCTCTGTGACACTGACCTCCACTCCGCTCAGCGCCTCCTCTTTGCGTTCTATTACTCCCGTGACATTGATCCGCCCTTCAAAGTCACTGAGTCAAACGCCCTTAACCGCCTCGTGGCTGAGATGAACAAGAACGTCAAAGTCATATTCGGTTGGGGTTATGATGATTCACTCGGAAATCAGGTCAAGTTTACCGTCCTCGCTTCAGGCTTTGACCTCACCGTGGAACACGGCGGTGAAGAAAAAGGTACAATCACAGGCACCGAGGAATTACCCGTTGAGGACCAGCAGGGTGTGGACGCACGCATCATCGCTGCTTATGGATCTAATAAAGTCAATGACTTCATCCGCCAGCAGGAAACCCAGAATTATTACATTCTCTCACCTGAACAGCTGGACAGCGATGAGGCAATTGAAATGCTGGAGAAAAATCCCGCCTTCAAGAGAGACAAGCGCCGCTCAACCAGAGTGGCAGACGCCGGAAACTCCCGTAAGAACAATTCTTCTAACGAAATAAGCTTCACCCTTGATGACAGATAAAAAGAAACTTGTCATATCTTCAGGCGCCGGAATCAGCGCCGAGAGCGGTATTCGCACCTTCCGTGACGCCGACGGCCTCTGGGAGGAGTACCCCGTAATGCAGGTTGCATCGGCTGACGGCTTTGCCCGGGACCCGGAGCTCGTTCATAATTTTTATAACGCACGCCGCCGCGCCCTGGCAGATGTCAGCCCAAATGCTGCTCACCTCATCCTCAAGGACCTTGAAAAGGATTTTGACGTCTACGTCATAACTCAGAACGTGGATGATCTCCATGAACGCGCCGGCAGCTCCAAAATCCTCCACCTCCATGGGGAACTCCTCAAAGTCAGAGCCCTGGATGATGAAAACCTCACATTTAAAGTTTCTCCCCAGACAGAAACCACTCCTCAGACCGTAATTGACGGCCATCATGTCCGCCCCCACATCGTATTCTTCCAGGAAGCAGTTCCCATGTTTGAACCCGCCACAGAATTAGTGCGCCAGGCTGACATCTTTGTAATTATCGGAACATCTCTGGCAGTGTACCCCGCAGCGGCTCTCATCAATTACGTACGCCCCGGCGTGCCGGTATATTACATTGACCCCAACCCCGCACAGAACATACCTGCGGGCGTAACCGTAATACGTGCCACCGCCTCTGAGGGTATGAAACAGCTCGCTCACATCCTCACCGGAAAATAAAATCTAAATCACGTAAAACCAATTACATATACCTTTTCTGCATGAAACAACTATTCCTAACCGCCCTCATCGTCCTGTCAGCATTCAGCATCTTTGCCCAGGATGAAAAACCATGGAAGTACGTTGACGCCCAGGAACTCCGCGTCATTAACAAAGGCTGGGAAAACACACTCCGCCCGTACACACGCATACCCGCTTACCTCCAGGACAGCGTGCGCCCGGACCTCTGGGAACGTGCCCAGTGCTCCGCCGGTATCGCAGTCAGATTTGCCACAAACTCATCTCGCATCGGAATCCGGTACCAGCTCCTCTGGAACACACACATGCTCCACATGGCTGACACCGGCCTCAAAGGCACAGACCTCTATGTATTTGAAGGCGACTCCGTTTGGCGCCACGTCAATACAAACCGGCCCCGCGTAAACAATACAGATGATAAAATCTGTGAATCAACATACGTCTCAAACCTTGACACCACACACATGACAGAGTACATGGTTTACCTCCCTCTTTATGACGGCGTAAACTCAGTGGAAGTAAAGGTAGACTCAACAGCCACCATCACACCCGGAAACACAGAAATAATAGACGCCGGTAAAAAAATCGTAGCTTACGGAACAAGCATCCTCCAGGGAGGATGTGCTTCACGCACAGGAATGGCAGCAACCAACATCCTCTCACGTGAACTCAACTGCGAGGTAGTAAACATCGGAATATCAGGTGAAGGAAAAATGGACTCATGCATGGCACGCGCCATGGCACAGATACCGGACGTAGACATATACCTCCTGGACCCCGTACCCAACTGCACAGAGATGATGTGTGACACACTCACATACGGATTCGTAAAAATCCTGCGGGACGCACGCCCGGACGTACCCATCGTAATGGTAGAAGGACCAATATACCCCTATGCGCGGTACGACTCCTTCTTCCGCAATTACCTCCCCGCCAAAAACGCAGCATTCCGCCGCAACTACGAACTCCTCAAAGCCGAAAACCCCGAGAACCTATATTATGTAGACTCAGTACTCCTGGACGGAGTAGAGGATGACGGAACCGTAGACGGAATACACCTCACAGACCTCGGATTCCGCCACTACGCCGACAAACTCCGCCCAATCCTCCAGCAAATCCTCAACCAACAACAATAACCCCCTCACAAAATTCCAAAAAGCCCGGCTCTCCGGGCTTTTTTTCGTATAGGGGGTCCAGACTCGCCAATGCCCCCTCATGTACGGACGTTCCTTTGGAACGTAACCACGCCTCGCAGACGTCTGCACATCCCGGAGGCCTGCCAATCGTTAACTCCGTACCAGTAGTCGCAGACAGAAGCGTGCAGCCAATTGTACGGACGTTCCTTTGGAACGTAACAACGCCCTCGCCGCCCCCTCCACATCCTGCTCCACGGCAACCACCTCACAGCGCCTCCCCCCCCCTGCAGATGTCTGCACATCCCGGAGGGATGACACATTGTTAACCTCGTACACCGGAGCCGCAGGCGGAGGTGTGCGGGGGAAAGAATCTCCAAAAGAAAAAAGCGTGCCGGAGGTACGCCACATTCTGGCCCTCAAGCACATACCCTCCGTCCGACCCGTCCGAAAAGTCCGACCCGTCCGACATGCCAGACCCAAATGACCTTAATCTCCTCACTTCCTCTGCACATCCCGGAGGGATGACACATTGTTAACCTCGTACACCGGAGCCGCAGG
>CAZNBD010000017.1:33225-34215 GCA_964571405.1 uncultured Bacteroides sp.
CGGAGGTGTGCGGGGGAAAGAGTCTCCAAAAGAAAAAAGCGTGCCGGAGGTACGCCACATCCAGACCCTCAAACACTTACCTCACCACTTTTCATGCGTGTTAACAAATCTAAAAAATCTCAGAAAAACCATTTTCAGGACAATTCCTCTGCCGCTGCCTCTAACTTTGTACCCGCAAGGAGACGCGCAGAGCATCAGCTGCGTGGCACCCGGAGAGCCGGATCATGCCCTACAATTGATGCACAGAGAACATTGACGTACTGAAAAAACTGAGCGCGGGTGCACCAAGCGGCACCCCAACCCGTGGAGCCGGTAGGCCGGCACACATATATAATAACAAACGCTCGGCCGGAGACAGTCCTGGGAAAACAGTCTTTCGGTCAAAAACTCGGCAGAAGTTCTTTTGGCGTGGAACCTCTGCCCTCAAGCCCGGAGAATGCATAGGGAATGGTGTGCAGTTTCCGGGCTTTTTTTATTAATTCACCCCGTAAAACACCTATTTTGCCCTAACAAACGTTAAAATTATGCTATAAAACACATTTTTGTGGAGAAAAGACTTGACAAGGGCAGAAAAATGTATTAATTTTGCACTCGCTTTCCGGGAGAGCCCGGCACACAGATAGAAAACAGGCGCAGAGACAACAAAAATCACTCGCTTCAACTGTGAAACAAAGTTAAAAGTTTGAACAAAATTTGCACGGCATTGTTATTTGCCGTAACTTTGCCGAGCTGTTCGGGCTGAGCCCCGAAGAAAGCACAGAGAACCTTGACACATTGACATCAAGAAAACGAAAGTAGTACAAGAGTAAAGAAAACGGAAAGCGGCGTAAAGCCGCACACGTTTCGGCTCTGTCAATTCGTTCCCAAAACAATAAAGAAGAGTAAGTCCGGGGCAGGAAACAAAAACGCGCTTCGGTTGCAGTATCTGTGAAGGCAATAATAATTAAAATTACTTGCCTTGTTTAATTTTGAAAAGAAGAAAACAAGATA
>CAZNBD010000018.1:0-21061 GCA_964571405.1 uncultured Bacteroides sp.
CCGCCAACGGCGCTCCTATCACCGTGCCCTCGCAGGACATGGTACTCGGTCTGTACTATATCACCAAGCTCCGCAAGGGCGATAAGGGCGAAGGTCACGTGTTCTACGGTCCTGAAGAAGCCGAAATCGCTTATAACGAAGGCAAGGTAACACTCCACGCGCCCATCAAGGTGATGGTGGATGATGTGGATGAGAACGGTAACCCGTACAGACACATCGTGGAAGACACCTCCGTGGGCCGTATCCTGGTCAACCAGTACGTTCCCAAGGAAATCGGATATATCAACACCATCCTCTCCAAGAAGAGCCTCCGTGACATCATTGCACGCGTAATCAAGAAATGCGGTATCCCCCGCTCCGCACAGTTCCTGGATGACATCAAGAACCTCGGTTACCGCATGGCATTCCAGGGCGGCCTGTCATTCAACCTCGGTGACGTGCTCATCCCCGCTGAGAAAGAGCAGATTGTGAACGACGGTTACAGACAGGTGGAAGAAGTGATGGATAACTTCCAGAACGGTTTCATCTCAGATAAGGAACGTTACCAGCAGATCATTGATATCTGGACACAGGTCAACGCCAAACTCACCAAGATCCTGATGGAGCAGATGGCATCAGCCAACCAGGGCTTCAACGCCATTTACATGATGCTTGACTCCGGTGCCCGTGGTTCAAAGGACCAGATCCGTCAGCTGGCCGGTATGCGTGGTCTGATGGCCAAACCGCAGAAAGCCGGTGCCGAAGGCGGTCAGATCATTGAGAACCCGATTCTTGCAAACTTCAAGGAAGGCCTGTCAGTGCTGGAGTACTTCATCTCCACACACGGCGCCCGTAAGGGTCTGGCTGACACCGCTCTTAAGACCGCTGACGCCGGTTACCTCACCCGCCGTCTCGTTGACGTGGCTCATGACGTTATCATCAACGAGGAAGACTGCGGAACTCTCCGCGGACTTGTATGCACCGCCATCAAGAACAACGATGAGGTGGTGGCCTCTCTGGGTGAACGCATCCTGGGTCGTGTATCAGTTCATGACATCATCCACCCCATCACCGGTGAGATTATTGTCCATGCCGGTGAGGAAATCAACGATGCCGCCGCTGACATCATTGATGAGTCACCCATTGAAAGCGTTGAAATCCGCTCAGTTCTCACCTGCGAGAGCAAACGCGGCGTTTGCGCCAAGTGTTACGGACGTAACCTGGCCAACAACCGCATGGTTCAGAAAGGTGAGGCCGTCGGCGTAATCGCAGCCCAGTCAATCGGTGAGCCCGGAACTCAGCTCACACTCCGTACATTCCACGTCGGTGGTGTGGCAACAAACATCTCCGCTGCTTCCAAACTCACCTCCCGTTATGAAGGTAAGCTGGAAATTGAGGAACTCCGTACCGTTGACACTGAAGAGGGTTACAAGGTTGTAGTTGGCCGTCTGGCTGAAATGCGTATCCTGGATCCCAACACAGGCATGGCTCTGATGACAGCCCCCATCGTTTACGGTTCCAAGCTCTTCTTTGACAACGGCGCAATGATCAAACCCGGAGACATCATCTCCGAGTGGGACCCCTTCAATGCCGTTATCGTGGCTGAGCACGCCGGTAAGATCCACTTTGTGGACATGATTGAAAACGTCACTTACCGCGTTGACTCTGAGAGCAATCAGCTGGCTGAAGACCGCGTAATCATTGAATCACGTGACCGTCAGCATGTTCCCAGCATGGAAATCATCGGTGAGGCCGGTGAAGTACTCGCCTCTTACTCTCTGCCCGTGGGTGCGCACATCATCCACCGTGAGGGAGAGGCCATCAAGGCCGGCGAGACATTCGCCAAGATTACCCGCGCCACAGGCGGTGCCGGTGACATCACCGGTGGTCTGCCCCGTGTTACCGAGCTCTTTGAGGCCCGCAACCCCTCTAACCCCGCCATCGTTTCTGAAGTTGACGGCCAGGTTAAGTTCGGCAAGGTTAAACGCGGTAACCGCGAGATTACCATCGTGCCCAAGTTCGGTGAACCTAAGAAATACATGGTTCCCCTGTCCAAGCAGATTCTCGTGCAGGAAAACGACGTTGTACGGGCAGGTACACCCCTCTCCGACGGTGCAATCACTCCGGCCGATATCCTCAATATCATGGGTCCGACTGCCGTACAGGAGTACATCGTCAACGAAGTTCAGGACGTGTACCGCATGCAGGGTGTGAAAATCAACGACAAACACTTTGAGGTTATCGTACGCCAGATGATGCGCAAGGTTCGTATCCTGGATGCCGGTGACACCAAGTTCCTTGAAGAACAGATTGTTGACAAGGGCGATTTCGCAGAAGAGAATGACCGCATCTGGGATAAGAAGGTGGTTATTGACGCCGGTGACAGCACCGTCCTCAAGGAAGGCATGATTATCACATCTCGTAAGCTCCGCGATGAGAACTCACTGCTCAAACAGCGTGACCTCAAACCGGTTATCGTACGCGATGCTCAGCCAGCCACTTCAGAGCAGATTCTTCAGGGTATCACGCGTGCCGCCCTGCAGACCTCAAGCTTCATCTCAGCCGCTTCATTCCAGGAAACAACCAAGGTCCTCAATGAAGCCGCAATCCAGGGCAAGAGTGACTCACTGGAGGGCATGAAGGAAAATGTAATCTGCGGACACCTCATCCCCGCCGGTACCGGCCTGCGTGAGTATCAGACCATTGTTGTCACCTCATCTGATGATGAAGAGGACATCGTGGAAGAATACATCGCCCCGGAACCCGTGGTGGAAGATGTTGAGCACGTTGAAATAATCAACGACTGATTTCTGAAAAGAATCCGTTAACATTTATTATAGAACCGGCCCTGCTCTATTCTTTGCAGGGCCGGTTTTATTATGTACCTTTGCTGCAAAATAGGTACTTAATGAAAGACAATAAAACATCCCGCGCCCAGTTTGCCACCAAAATCGGTGTACTCGCAGCCACAGTAGGCTCCGCAGTCGGGCTCGGAAACATCTGGAGATTCCCTTATGAGGTAGGAGCCAACGGAGGGGCAGCCTTCCTGATCATCTATATCGGATTTGTACTTCTGATAGGCATCCCCGTAATGGCCGCCGAATTCACAATAGGCAAGACCGGACGGGCCAGCGCCACACGCATCTTCACCAAATTGGGATATGCCCGCCGCTGGTCCTCAATCGGATACATCGGATTGATGACGGCATTCATCCTGATGGGATTCTATACCGTGGTGTCAGGCTGGACCCTGGAGTACCTGATAGCCTCCGTTTCCGGACAGCTCACCGCCAGTGATGCCGCACAGATGCACGCGCGCTTTGATGAATTCACACAGAGCTCATGGCGCCCCCTGATGTGGACAGTCATATTCATCATAATCAACTTCTTTGTCATCAGCCGCGGAGTGCAGAAAGGAATAGAAAAAGTATCCAATGTCCTGATGCCCCTGCTGTTCCTCATCCTGATAGTCTTCTGCGTATATTCCCTGACAATGCCCGGAGCAGCCGCAGGCCTGAACTTCTTCTTCCATCCGGATTTTTCAAGAATACACTCCGGCACAGTGCTTTCAGCCATGGGACAGGCATTCTTCTCACTCAGCGTGGGAATGGGAGTGCTCCTCACTTATGCCAGTTACTTTGACCGCAAGACAAACCTGGTTCGCACAGCCTCACTGACCGCACTGCTTGACACAGTGGTTGCAGTCCTGAGCGGAATAGTGATCTTCCCCGCCGTCTTCACCTTCGGGATAGAACCCTCCGGCGGTCCGCGCCTGGTCTTTGAAGTACTTCCGTCAATCTTCAATCAGCTCCCCGGCGGAACAGTGCTGGGAATACTGTTCTTCCTCCTCCTGTTTGTAGCCTCGCTCACCTCCACCATCTCCATCACAGAAGTGATGATCTCATATCTCACAGAAGAACGCCACATGAGCCGCGGCCGCGCATCCCTGCTGTGCGGAACCGTCACCATAGCGCTCGCCTCAGTTGCTGCCCTCTCCTTCGGCCCCCTGCAGGACATCTCCATATTCGGCCTCACAGTATTCAATTTCCTGGACTTCCTGGCATCAAACATCATGCTCCCCGTGTGCGGACTGCTCCTGTGCATATTTGCCGGATGGGTGTATGACAGCCGCAGACTCCGCATGGACATGCTCCCTGAGGGACAGCGCTCATCCATCTGGGTCGATGTAATAGTAATGCTGGTAAAATATGTGGCGCCCCCGGCCATTCTGATAATCTTTATATACGGACTGTTGTAAGTCCACGTGGAAATTATTAACTTTGTGGTGAACAAAAACTCACCATAAATGGCAGCACAGGCACCCACATTCGAGGGCATACTCCAGGACCTGAAAAACGGCAATGCAAGTCCCGTCTACCTCCTCCACGGAGAAGAAGGGTATTATATTGACGCACTCGTAAAAGCCTTTGAGAACTTCCTGCCGCAGCAGGACAGAGACTTCAACCAGACCATCCTCTTTGCCCCGCAGACAGAGCCCGGAACAGTGATGGACATCTGCCGCCACGTACCCATGATGTGTGACCGCCAGGTAGTAATCCTGAAAGAATGTCAGGCCGTACGCAGCGGATACATGGGAAAACTGGCGCCATACGTCCTTGACCCCACAGCATCCACAGTTTTTGTCATGTGCAGCCGCGGAGCCAAGACAACAGACAAGGAACTCATGTCCGCGCTCCGCAAGACCGGAGACGTAATCTTTGAATCAAAAAAAGTACCGGAGTACAATATCCCCGCAGTCATAGAGCGATACATTCGCTCAAAAGGCCTCAGCGCAGAGCCCAAGAGCCTCCAGATGATATGTGATTTCATCGGAGCAGACCTGGGCAAGATTTACAGCGAGATAGACAAACTCATCCTCGTATTACCCCGCGGAGCAGCCATAACACCGGAGATAGTAGAAAAATACATCGGAATCAGCCGCGAATATAACAGTTATGAACTGGTGGATGCCCTGGCCGGAAAAGATGCTGAAAAAGCATTCCGCATAGCCGCATACTTCCGCGCCAACCCCAAGAAAGCACCCCTCGTACTGGTAAACGCCTCAATATTCGGATACTTTGCAGACCTCCTCACAGCACATTATTCAGAGGACAAGACAGAAGCAGGAATCAGGCAGACACTCGGAATCACAAACAACTTTGCCGCCCGCCGCATCCTCAAAGGGATGAAACTCTATTCCCCCGTCAAAGTACTTGAAATAATAGGAGCCATCCGCGCATTTGACGTACAGAGCAAAGGCATCGGCTCCCGCCAGAACGAACACCAACTCTTCTACGACCTCCTCTACCACATCCTCACCGCCCCCGGCCGCCTATGAAGCGCTAATCAAATTGAACAACAAAAAAGAGCTAAGGGTGTCTTAGCTCTTTTTTGTTGCCTTGGAAGGATTCGAACCCTCACAGGCGGAACCAGAATCCGACGTGCTACCATTACACCACAAGGCAGGGTATTTGCGGGTTTGCGGTTGCAAAGTTACCGCCTTTTTTTGAATTGTGCAACTTTTTCTGCTGTTTTTTTATCTTCTCCCACAAATTTTCCTTTTTGCAAAAAGTTTTTTATGGCGAATGTTCAGAGTAAATCCCTGTATTCCTCATCCTTGATTGCTCTGTACATTTCAATCTGCGCCTGTGTCATGGAGCAACCCCGGCGCGCCATCACTCGCGCAGCAGTATCCAGGAACTCCCTCAGACTCACTTCTGTAAATCCGCTCACAGCCCCTCCGTCACTGAAGGACGGGACAAAATTGCGCGGGAATCCGGTCTGATGGACATTAACTGCCACTCCCAATACGGTGGCGGTGTTGAACATAGTATTGATTCCTGCCTTGGAATGGTCTCCCATCACAAGGCCGCAAAACTGCAGACCCGTTGGCAGAAAACGCTGTGAGGGATAATTCCACTGCTTGATGGCTGCATAATTGTTCTTTAGGTTGGAGGCCACAGACCCTGCTCCAATGTTGCACCACTGCCCTATGACAGCGTTACCGAGGAAGCCGTCATGTGCCTTGTTGGAGAAACTGTGAAGCACGGCATTGTTTATCTCGCCACCCACCTTACAGTGAGGTCCTATCACAGTGGGCCCGTAAATCTTGGCTCCCATGTTGACAGTTGCGCCCTCACAGACAGCTATAGGGCCGCGGAGCAGCGCGCCTTCCATAACCTCGGCCTCAGGACCTATGTAAATGGGACCCGCGGTGGTGTTAAACACAGCGCACTCGGCCTTGGCTCCGGGAGCCAGATGAACAAGAGAGGCGTCACCAATAACGGTATTGGTGCGTGAAAGGGGGGCGCCGCCACCCTGGAGGGCATAATCAATGGCGATTGCATCCCCGGCGTATGTAAAGATATGGTGAGGGCGGGTGATACGCAGCGGCTTGGAACCCGTAAAAGTTACTGACTCACGCCCGGTTCCGCGGCAGGCCAGCAAATGACCGTCAGCATCCCTCAGCTTCTGTCCTGGTTGTAAGGCTTTTACGGCCTGAGCCAGTTCCTCAGTGGCTATTACAGAACCATCCACACTGAGGGTTTGAGTTCCTGTCTCCTCCGGGCCGGTGAAAACCCCGCGCAGATACGGAGCGGCAGGGCACCAGGCTGCCTTGCCGCCAAGAAGGCGTTCCCAGCGCTCGGCGTTTGTATAGATACCCGTGCGCACATCTCCGCAGGGACGCGTGAGTGTAACCGGCAGCAGATTTGCCCAGTCCTCCTGATTCTCTATTATAATGAAATCCTTATCCACAATGGCTCAGTACTGTTCTGTCTCATTGGGGAAATCTCCCGTCTTGACATCATCAATATAATGGCTTACAGCCTGATTGATGATGGTGGACAGATCCGCATATCTGCGCAGGAATTTGGGAGAGAAACCCTTGTTGATACCCAGCATGTCATGCATCACCAGCACCTGGCCGTCACAACCGCCACCGGCTCCTATACCTATCACAGGGATATTTACCTGCCTGGTAACCTCAGCGGCAAGAGCTGCA
Organism: uncultured Bacteroides sp.; assembly: GCA_964571405.1. Lineage (GTDB taxonomy): Bacteria > Bacteroidota > Bacteroidia > Bacteroidales > Muribaculaceae > CAG-873. The sequence goes on from CAZNBD010000018.1 coordinate 6,983, forward strand.
GGTATCTTTTCCAGAACGAGGGCAAAACATCCTATTTCCTCCAGCATCTTGGCGTCCTCAATGAGTTTTGCAGCCTCACGTTCTTCTTTGGCACGTACAGCATAAGTTCCGAACTTGTTGATGCTCTGAGGAGTAAGGCCCAGGTGTCCCATCACCGGAATACCGGCGCAGAGAATACGTTCAATACTTTCACGAATTTCAGAGCCACCCTCCATCTTAACTGCCTCAGCATGGCTTTCCTTCATGATTCGGATGGCTGACTGAAGGGCCTCCTTGGAGTTACCCTGATAGCTGCCGAAAGGCATATCACACACCACAAGTGCGCGGCTGGTGCCTTTCACCACACTTTTGGCATGATAAATCATCTGGTCAAGGGTCATGGGCAGGGTGGTGATGTTACCGGCCATGACGTTTGATGCAGAGTCACCTACCAGAATCACATCCATTCCGGCCTCGTCAATCAGCTTGGCCATGGAGTAATCGTATGCCGTGAGCATGGCAATTTTCTCACCTCTCTGCTTCATCTCAATCAGACGCTGAGTGGTAACTTTTCTTTTATTATCAACTGTATTTGTGCTCATCTGTCAGATATTCTTATTGTTAAAAGTTAATCAAAGTGGATGCGGAGGCGTTGGGGCCAATCCACTGCCTCAGCCGCAGCTGAGTGCCGGGTTCAGGAAGTGCAAGCTCAAAGCCGCTCACCTGCTCTGATTCCGGCGTGGGTTCAGTTCCGTCAAGGGTATATCTTATCACGGCCATCTCAGCCGGATAACTGGAATTAATCTCAACTTTATTGCCTGTCACACGTGCGCCCGGCTGGCGTACATGGAAAGCTATACCGGCCTCAAGCCAGCCGGGTATCTCACTGTTTATGAGGGCGTTGAAAGCGGGTTCTGTATATGACAGATCTGAATTCCATGCGCGCTCAGCCAGAGCAGGAAGCTTGGGAAGCATCATGGTGAACAGGCCGTCTGCACTGCGGAGTGTCTCGGCAAATATCTGGCCCTGAACACCTAATGGGCGTATTTCCTGCATATTTACCAGACTGTCAGCATAGCCGCCCAGCACGTTAAATTCATCAACATAGCCACCCCAGCTCAGTCCGCGCTCATACGGATGCGGGCTGTAACACATGTCAAGGTAAAAATGATTTACGTTGGAGATGATGAAGGGGAAACCGTTGGCGGCTACCTGCTCGGTTATTCCGGTTCCGGACTGTGTCCAGCAATTGATACTGTAAGTATTGGGAGACACCTCGGAATTATATTCATCAGGATGATTGATGGCCACTTCCTGCCATCCTGACAGAGGTACTCCTCTGTCCTTGAGTATATTGCTGATGCGCTGAACAAAGTATGCGTGCACATCATGCTCGTTTTCCAGTCCCTGTTCCTGCATAAGTTCAGCCACAGCCGGACTGCCGCTCCATGCACCGCGGGGCACCTCATCTCCGCCTATATGGATGGCCTTGAGGGGTACACCGGCTGCTGCGTACATATCAATTATCTCATCAAACACTGTCTCCATGAAACGGTACGGTCCGGGAAGCCCCGGGTTCATCACATTATCATGAAATGACTGGGCTGAGGTATAACGTGAAGTATCCCCTTCCTCGGCCAGCTGCATATCCGGGCGGTTCTTCATGGCCTGAATGGCCGCACGGGCATGACCGGGGGATTCTATTTCAGGGATTATTGACACTCCTTTTGCGGCCGCATATTGCAGCAGGTCAATGAATTGCTCACGGGAGATATAGCCGTTGGCAGTGGTGCCGTAAACATCCGGGTCACCGTTGCCGGCAAAAATCTGCGGGAGAATATCCGTGCTGCCGTTGGCGGTATAACCACGGCGTGAACCCATTTGGGTGAGTTCAGGCAAACTCCTGATTTCCAGACGCCAGGCCTCATCATCTACAGGATGAAAATGCAGGGTGTTCAGCCCGTATAGACTCATCAGGTCAATGGTTTTCTTAATTGTTTCCACATCCTGAAAATTACGGGCAATATCCAGCATCAGGCCTCGGTAAGCAAAATCCGGGGTGTCTTCAATCACTGCAGCCGTAACTTCCTTGCCATCAAGATAATGGCGCAGACGTGCTTCAATGAAAGGCCTGTACTGAGGATCACAGCTCAGCTGCAGAAGATTGGGCAGAATTGCCAGTCTGTACCCCTCACCGCAGTCCTGGCAGGGAGTGAAGACCAGATTATTGAAATCCACCTGGATGCGGCGCACACCCTGGTCTATCTGCTTGGGCGCAGGAATGATAGGATAATCGGGGAGTTCTCCCTTCAGGGCCTCGTTACGCAGAAAGATACTCTCCGCATCCGGCACATATGTTGCTGCAATTGAGTCCGTGAGAAGATCAAACCTGCTCAGAGTGACATCATAAGGCATACCGTGGGTGTTCACCGCATGCACACCGTCAGGTCCGTAACAGATTGAACGGAGAGTGCCGCGTGTGCGCAGGTCTATGCTCACTGAGTCCGCGCCATTAAAGCGTGAACTGCCGATGGCATAATAACCCGGCACTATCTCAATGAGCGTATCGGCCGGGTTGACAGTTTCCATCCGGCGTGCAAACTGATTGAAAGCCAGGCGGCTCAGATCTGAAAGGTCACCCGTAACAGTAAATGTCTGTACATATTCAGCCGGAATGGAACCGGGAAGATTGCTCGCGCTCCAGTGCACACGCACGTCAGGCTGTGCGCTCATAGCACAGACGCCGATGCCTGCGGCTGCAAGCACCGACGCCAGCTTAAGTGTCATCTGTTTCATTGATAATATTTTAACGGAAAAGCGCCTCTGTGGCAGCCGTAATATCCGAAGGATTGTCAATCCGGCGCACAATCTCACCGTTATTGATCAGATATGTTACCGGAACAGCGCCCACATTATAATTGACCGCAGCGGACATACCGTCAGCCGGAGAATTCCACACTGTTGTCCAGGGCAGGTTGCGGGCTGCGTCCTTCCACGTTGCCTCATTTTCATCAAAGGCAAGCTGATAAATCTGCAGGCCGCGCTCATGGAAACGGTTATAGAGGTCATTGAGGATCAGATTGTACTGGGGGCTGGTGGGAAGTTCATACGATGTAAAGCTCAGGATTACAGGAGTTCCGGCCTGAGCCATTTCTGCCAGAGAGTGTGATGTGCCCGTGTAATCGTAACGTACAATATCCAGCAATCCGGTTTCAAGCACTTCCACCACAGTTTCTTCAGGCTGGGGAAGCTTGCCCATTACCTGACGGCCAACAAAATAGGCGCGTGTGAGAGCGTCTCCGCGGGGGTCTCCGGGCCTGTGCATGGCATAAACCTGAGCGGCTGCTCCGTAGACGCGGTTACCCAAGCTCTCAGTGGGATTGAATACGGGCTCTGCTCCAATACTCTTGGTGACAGTGTAATATGCCACAATTCCGGTGGTATCGGCTGTGATATAATCAATGAGCTGGCGCTGAAGAGCCTCTGTCACAGTGCCGGCGGCACATACCAGAGAATCAACACGGCTGAAAGCCTCTGCCTGCGGAGTTCCGAACACGCGGGCAAATCCCAGACGGGCGCTGTCCGCCTCAATTATAATGGCATCTGCGGAATCAACAGGGAAATAAATACTGCCTGTTCCGGGGAGTGTGATGCGCATAATCTCCGCATAATGTGCGGGTTGCTCCGCATCATATCCAAAAGTTCCGTTACGTCCCACAGTGAGAGAGTCCACCAGGGTCCAGCGGCCGTTTCCGTACTTTTCCAGGGCCAGACGTGTACCGCTGCTCACTCCGTTAATCTCGCCGTCCACGCTCCAGCCGGCAGGCACGGAGCAGGAACTGACCGCAAGGGCGGCCGCTGCCAGCAGAACGCTTGTTATCTTTTTCATTATCAGATAATCAGGTTTGTGAATTAAAGTTTGAGGCAATGGTGGCAGCAATCTCAGCCATACGCTCCGGAGATACCTTTTTCTTCTCGGCGCGGAAGTCAACGTCAGCCTCTGAATTTATGGGAATCAGATGGATATGGGCATGAGGAACTTCAAGGCCAATCACTGCCTGAGCAATACGGCGGCACGGCACACTCTTTTCAATGGCACGGCCAACCTTACGGGCAAAAAGAGCCATGTCTGCATACTCGCTGTCGGTCAGGTCAAAAATGTAATCCACCTCCCGCTTGGGAACCACAAGGGTGTGGCCTTCATTGAGCGGATTGATGTCCAGAAATGCAAAGAACTGATCATCCTCGGCCACCTTGTAGCAGGGGATTTCACCGGCAATGATGCGTGAGAATATCTTTGCCATAAATCACAGTCCGATTTCAAGGATTTCAAACTTCACTTTACCGGCCGGCACGGTGATTTCAACCACATCACCCACCTTGTGGCCTAACAGGCCGCGGGCAATAGGTGTGGAAATGGCAATCTTCTTGGCCTTCATGTCTGCCTCTGAATCAGCCACTATGGTGTACTCAACCTCTGAATTGCGGTCAATATTGCGGATGCGCACACGGTTGAGGAGCTGAACCTCATCAGTGGAAATTTTGCTTTCATCAATGATTCGGGCGCTGGCCACCAGGTCCTTGAGCTGGGCAATCTTCATTTCATTAAGCCCCTGAGCCTCCTTGGCTGCATCATACTCCGCGTTCTCGGACAGGTCTCCCTTGTCACGGGCTTCCGCAATAGCACGGCTGATTTCAGGGCGTTTCACGCTCTCAAGATAGGCCAGTTCCTCCATCTTGCGGTCATACCCTTCTTTGGTCATATAAGTTATTGCCATAATAGTCTGTTTTTGGTTTAAACATAAAAAAGGAGAAACCCGACCGCAGAACACCACAGCCGAGAATTCTTCCCGGAAAAAAACTTTATGCCGCACTCAGCGGCTTTTACACCTGCAAAGGTAAGCACCTTTTTTATTCCGCGCAAACACCAAATAATAAAATTGCTTAAAATACCGGCATTATTTCCCATTTATGAAATTTTGATTAACTTTGTCATTAAAAGACAACGACAACTGCGTATGACCTTCACTCCATTAGAAATCCCCGGTGTGTGGATTATTGATACGGTGCGCCACGGGGATGCTCGCGGCTATTTCTGCGAGACCTTCCGTCAGGACCTGTTTGACAAGAATATAGGACACATTGATTTTATTCAGGAAAACGAATCCCGGTCAGTGGGGTCAGTGATGCGCGGTCTCCATTATCAGGCCGGAGCAGCCTCCCAGGCCAAGTTGGTTCGTGTTGTTCAGGGTGAGATAATCGATGTGGCGGTTGACCTGCGCTCAGACTCCCCCACTTTCGGACACCACATAGCCGTCCGACTCTCCGCAGACTCCGGACGCCAGCTCTTCATTCCGCGGGGTTTTGCCCACGGTTTTGCCGTCCTGTCTGAGTGTGCCACGTTCCTCTATAAAGTTGATAACGCTTATAATCCGGAAGCGGAGAGAGTCATCAACCTCTTTGATTCAACCCTGGCAATAGAATGGCCCTTCCCGGCGGCTGAAGCAATTCTTTCACAGAAAGACTGCTGCGGAGAATCCTTTCCTCCAAAGGATATTTTCTGAGGGGAACCGAACCATACGGCTCAGCGGGTGTTATAGAAGTATAAAATGTATTAAATTATGAATACTTCTCCCTCACCCCTATTAAAAATCAAGCACTTAGCTGCTGCGCTGCTCTGCACATTCTTTCTCAGCGTGGCCCTCGGATCATGTCATAACGCAGAATTATGGGATGAACTGTCCCCCCAGATTACATCATTTATAAACCAGTATTACCCCGGCTCAGAGCTCAACAGCGTCACTCACACCGGTGGCACCACTTATGTACGTATTGACCGCGGTGCCGGTCTCACTTTTGATGCTGATAACCAGTGGACAGCAATTGACGGATACGGGCTCCCGCTTCCTCAGGTGCTGCTCTTTGACCAGCTGCCGCCCAGAATGTACGAATATCTTCAGGAAACCTCACAGACAAACGCAGTGTTCGCCATCACCCGCGATGCTGACACATACACAGCATCCCTGATAGAAAACACCCTCACATACAACACCACCACCGGCTCCCTCACCGGCAAATAAAATTTATTGGTTTTACAGTCTGAGGATTCTGGCGAAGCGGAGGCGGGAGTTGAGAATGGGAAAGACAAGTGTCATGATGCCCTCGCGGGGATCTATATTGGCATAGGTTTCAGAGGATGCTCGCTCTCCGTAACTGTCAAGCCATTCCAGATCATAATTATTGACAAAACCGCTGGGAGTGAGGTGCCCGCGTATGCGCATGGGCTGCCAGTCTCCCTCCGTGGCCCCGGCAAGGTAAATGATATCATAACCTCCGGAGTCATTGCGGACTGTGGCAATATGATATCGGCCACCGAGCTGTGCCTTATAGCGGTCTGTTGAGCGGTCAAGATAACGCCAGACTCCCTCATTGGGGTCTGTGGAACCTGCCAGATATGCATTGAGCGCTTCAACATTACGGAACCGGCTATACTCCGGCGCGGGAAAGTAAGTGACACGCATATCATTACGGAGAATAGCCATGGACGGTGGAACCGTAACATCTGTTCCAACCGGATTTATACGGTCAAACTGAACCGGGACTGAAACACAACGGGAATCCGAACCAATCTCAATTTCAGAGTAAGTCCGGCTCACACGCAGAATGACAGAAATGGCGGCCTCTCCCGCCGGATACGCACAGTTGAATGTACCGCTGTCAATGAGGGTGTCTCCTGAAAAAATGCGGTATCGGCCCTGCACGCCGCTGATAATGTCATCCGCACCGGAGGGCGGCACTGTAACTTCCACACGGCGGTTACCGTTCCAGCTCATGGTTACAGTCTCAGGTTTGAATGCACGTGCTCTCACCCTCAGATGACGGTCCATCACCTCCACCGGAGCTGTCAGCGGGTCAATTGCGGAGGCCACAAATGTTATCAGGGCACTCACAAGGATGATTATATATCTTATATTTTTCATGGATTAAGCAGAAGCAAGGCTCAGTATCTGAGCGGTAAAATCTTCCGGGTTCAGAGCCCCGTCAAGCCAGTGTATGTTAAATCCGCGGCGTTCCATACCCCGGAACCATGTCATCTGGCGTTTGGCAAACTGGTGAATGGCCGTTTCCAACTCTGTCACCATATTTTCATAACTGAGTTCACCCAGCAGATACCGGGTTATAAATTTGTATTCCAGGCCGTAATACAGCAGAGTCTCGGCGGGCACTCCCTGATCAAGGAGGCGCTGTACTTCCTGCACCATACCCTGCTGTTCAAGGCGGAACCTCAGCCGCGCACTGATACGTGCACGCCTTTCCTCTCTCCCCACATTTACTCCGATTACCAGGGCCTTACGTGGTTTACCTTCACGGGCAAGTGCGGCCTCTTCAGGGTGTGCGCTGTAATATCTTTCAATCTCAAGGGCGCGGATGGCGCGGGCAGCTGTGTCTGTGTCCGTGCTGTTATGGAGAGGGCGGATGGAAGCGAGCATCCGAGTAAGCTCATCTAAGGTGTGTCCGGACATCTGTGCCCTGAACTCCGGGTCTGCAGGTACCGTTGGAAGCACCAGCCCCTTGAGCAGGTTCTCAACGTACATTCCTGAGCCGCCACACACCACAGGCATCCTGCCGCGTCCTGAAATATCATCCAGGGCAGCGGAAGCATCCCTGATATATTCATACAGATTATACCGGTAACCGGCCGGAACAATATCTATCATGTGGACAGGGACAGAGCCGTATTCCTCCATATCCTTTCCCGTGCCAATATCCATGCCGGTATAAATCTGCCGGCTGTCCGCACTGACAATCTCGCCGCCGATACTCCGGGCAAGATGCACTGCGCGGGCGGTCTTGCCGCTGGCCGTCGGGCCCACGATAGATATCAGTTCAAAAGCTTCCACAGATATTATACTTGAATTTAGGCTTACGGAATTTTTATTCAGTCATGGTGAATAAACACTCCGGTAATCTTGTCCCAGAAGGCCCTGAGGCGGAAAAAGCGCTGATCCTCATTATTGCCTGCAATATAGAGCCATTTGTCATCATCATAATCCACATCCCAGCTCTCAAAATCCGCCAGGTGGAACGTGGGCCTGTAATTACGGATGGGATACAGACGTTTCCCGTTCTCATCATAAGTTTTCCAGGCCATGGTGATGGTATAAATACGGTACAGTTCCGCTGCAGTACTCACAGACAGTGAGCCGTCAGCCATTGCGTGGTCAAGCAGATAAGTATTGAACCACTTGCCGTGCTCACCCTTGATTTCCACGCTCTGTCTTGCTGAGATAAATACCACATAATGAACCGTGGAGGCTCCCTCCACCAGGCCGGTTGTGGTATAACAGTACCTCAGGTTGAAATCTTTCAGCCCGGTAAGTTTCTCAAACAGTGCACGCACCTCGCCGGGAGTCTTCACATCCCGCGCAGGCTCAATACTCTGCACAGGGGTATCCCAGCGCCCTGTCTCAGGATTTGGAGCCAGGAGCATCTCATCATCACACAGAATCAGGAAACGTACCCGGGTGGTATTCTTCCGGTTCTCTGACAGATCCTCAAGGCTGGTATATGATTCCTCCGTGCTGATATAATGCCCGCGCACCATCAGCAGGGACACCGCATAGATGGCCAGTGGCATATAGGTAAAGAAGAAGCGGTCCGGGTCATTCAGGTCTGAATTGATGTAACGGGAGAAATAATACCAGTACTCAATCAGGCCCAGGAGCACGCTCAGCACCAGTGCAAGATAAACCTGGTAACGTGTTTCACGCAGGAAAAGTGAGGATATCAGACTTTCTCCGGCAAAATCCCCGCTGTGCCGCTGACACATGCGGAAATGGCGTTCTATCTTGCGGCCGTACAGACTCCAGCAGCAGAAAAATGTCATTACCGGAAAGATTATCAGACAGGTGATGAAAGGTATTTCCTGATTATAGAGCTCAAGTGTTACCACTGTGGGTATGAACCAGTCTGTGCAAATAATATTGATGGCAATCATGATTATGGCACTGACCAGAATGGTACGGCGTGCCAGTTTTACCAGCAGAGAGGCGGATCCGATTCCCTCCTCGGCGCGGCGCCGGTAGATTACCGTCAGCAGATAAATCTCAAGCAGGCAAACAAACGGCTGCCAGACAAAAGAGATGAAGACGGAGAACAGCATCGGTGCAACAAGCACACCGAAGCCTATGGCCCAGTTGCGCCACATTGCCCTGAGCATGCTGTGTATGGGATTGCTTTTTGCCTGTGTCATGGTGGTAAGATTTAACGCAGTGTATCCTTGAAGAAGCGGAACATGCGGCCGTAAACCACCGCGCGGGCATTGCAGCCGTTGATGGAATGGTTCATGTTGGGGAATACGTACATGTCCGTCAGTATTCCGGCGCTCTGCAGTTTGGATACATACTGTAATGTGTTGGCCGGATGCACATTGTCATCCATGGTGCCGTACATGTTCAGCAGGGGGCAGCACAGATTCTCCGCACGGTTCAGGGCGGATGCCGCATTGTAACCGGCCTCGTTCTGCTGCGGGGTCAGCATATAACGCTCTGTGTACACTGTATCATAGAAACGCCAGTCTGTCACAGGAGCAATGGCCACTGCGGCTGCGTAAGGCGCTCCCTGTGCACTTGCGGCCATCAGGGCTTCATAGCCGCCGTAACTCCAGCCGTAAATACCTATTTTTGAGGCGTCTGCATACGGGAAAGTTCCGGCATGACGCGCGGCCGCAATCTGGTCAATGGTTTCAAAATGGCCTAAGCGGCGGTAAACGCAGGTTCTGAATTCAGCACCACGTCCGCCGGTACCGCGACCGTCCACACACACTATCACAAACCCGTTGGCGGCATAGTAATCCTCCCATCCGAATTCCCAGCGGTTCAGGACGCTCTGTGAGCCCGGGCCGGAGTACTGGCTCATGATCACCGGATATTTGGTGCCTGCGTTCATATTTGCGGGCTTGATTACATATCCGTTCAGGGTCACGCCATCAGACACCATAGTGAAGAACTCGCGCTGCAGGTGCTTTGATGACACATTGGCGGCATAATCAGCGTTATCCAGCAGGGTCTTGACCTTGCGGCCATCTGATTTATAAAGGTTTACCGTAGGCACTGTATTGGAGTCACTGTATTTTACCACAGCCAGACTCATTGATGGATCAAAGATGGCAGAAGATGTACCGCCTTCGTTGCCAATTACGCTGACAGCTCCGCGGCGGTCGCGGCGATAGAGCGTACGGTCCAGCGGAGAAGGTGCCGCAGCCTGATAATATACGTTTCCGGCAGCGTCAGTCCCGTAATATGCGGTGGCATCCTGTCCCTCAGCGCCTATAACTTCCATCTCCGCTCCGGTATAACTGTAACGGTAAAAACGTGTGTAACCGTCACGGTCAGAAGCCACCACAAAACTGTTGTCTTCAAGTGTCAGATTCTCATAGGCTTCAGGGATAATCCACGCCCGGCTCTGTTCTGAGTAAACACTGCGGCATACGGTACTCTTGGGGTTGACGCTGAAAATCTCCATTGAATTCTGGTCACGGTTCAGTGTTACAGCAAGCAGTCTGTCTCCGGAGGGAGCATACTGTATGCGCGGAATGTAATACGGGTCTCCGGGGAGTTCGGTATCTGTGGTCTTGCGGGTCTCCACATCGTAACAGTGGAGGGTAACCCTGGCATTTGGCTGTCCGGCCACAGGGTACTTGAAAGTCATAATCCCGGGATAAAGACGGTACTGCTCCATGGGGTCACATGTACCCTCATAAAGCGGCAGGGTATATGCCGGCACAGCGGTTTCATCCCAGCGCAGATATGAAAGTGTCAGATTATCAGGCGCCCAGGTAATGGCGGAGGTAATACCGAATTCCTCCTCATAAGTCCAGTCAGCCGCGCCGTTTATAATGGCATTGGGCGCACCGTCTGTTGTGACAGGCACCTCGGTCTGGTAATCCAGTTTGGCACAGTAAATATTATTGTCAGCCACAAATGCCACCATGCGGCTGTCAGGAGAGAACACAGGATCTCTCTGCAACTCATGCTGGCGTGAAAGCGGACGCAGAAGGCGTGTGCGGCGTTCATAAACATAATACTTGGCCAGAACTGAGTGACGGTAAACAGGTCTGGAGTCTGTGCGCAGAAGTATCTTGCTTCCATCCGGACTCAGAGTAAAATCCTCAAAATCCGGCAGAGTGGTCTCACGTGTATGATTGAGATTTATCAGAGTATCAGGCCGGGCATTTTCATGCGCAGGGTCCTTGGCCAGCAACAGTTTGCCGTCATCACTCCGGCTGATCATCTTGCCCTCAGGGGTAAACATCACCTCATATTCCGAAGCCTTGGAGGCCGGAGCTGTGTATTGTGACAGCGCTGTAACTTCCGCACTCCGCATGGGTGCTCCCGCACCTGCGGCCAGTATCGGTATTAGAAGTGCCGTTAAGAATTTCTGTCTCATAGTAAAAGCGCCTTTAAGTCTGCAAAGTTAATAATTTTTGACCAATTCCCAACCTACTCCCTGAAAAAAAGAAAGCGCTCGGGGGCCGGGCGCTTTCTTTTATCGGGGGGATGGGGTTTATTCGTAGATTAACTCTATGTCATCTATCCAGAGGGTGGAGCCTTCTCCGCCGCAGAAGTAATCTCCGTAACGGCTTGCGGATGCCACAAAAATCAACGCTGCCGGACGTGTGTCATTGCGGCGGTAAGTCAAGGGTACTACCAGCTCAATGAGTCCGTCACCGTCTGTGGCGCTTTCAAGGAACTTGGCACCGTAGGCAATTACGTTCTCGCCCTCAGGATTGAAGAGCTTACGTTCTGAAGCCTTGGTCTTGATCACTGCGGGCCATTTCTGTCCGTCATATGTATCAACGGTTCCGTCAACCAGTGCCATATAGATGGCGCCCTGGTCCTGGTCTCCCTCATTGAGATAACCTGATACGGCGCCCTTCTTCTGGACAGTGCCGGGATTGTACTTGATCCAGATGCGGAATGCCTTGGGACGGGCGGTGAAGGGACGTCCCCAGCCGAGTACGCCGTCTGTTCCGTCTGTCTTGAGGTACTTGCCAACAAAGGCATTACCGGCGGCAAACTTACCGATGGAACCAACACCCACAAACTGACTTGTGAGCTGTGCTGAATATGTGCCTGAGTGAACGTACTGGGTGCTCTTGTCAGTAATGTTCTTGCTCATGGTTGAAGAACCGTGGTTACCGCTGTCCCAGAACAGATTGTTGGCATTTGCAGCCAGCAGGACAGTCTTGCCGCTTGTGGACCATTCCTCAAAGGAGGAGTTGGGCAGCTGAGGCTCGGCTTCTGTGGTGAAGGTCATGGCGTCTGTGCTCTCAAAGTTGTCTGATACAGTCAGGTACTCGTAAGTAGTGGCGGGAGTCAGACCTGTAAGAACGGCTGCAAAACGTGTACCCACAGCCAGTGAGCGGCTCTCAGGAACACCGGCAATGTAATTCCACTGACCGCCCTGAGCGCGATAACGGAATCCGACTTCCTCAACACCTTCCTTGAGCACCGTACCGGTCAGTACTGCGCTGCGGCTGGTAATGCGGAGGTCATCAGGGTCAATCGGATCTGCCTCAACAGGAGCATTGCTGACGTTGATGGTCAGAGTTCCGGTGCTCTGACGGCCTTCAATGTCTGTGGCCTGGAGTGTGAAGATATGTATGCCGTCCTCAAGGTTATTGGTCAGGACCTCTTCAAGGTTGAGCTGCACCAGCTGATTGGGACGCAGAGTGTTACCGTTCACATCCTTTGTCAGAGAGTGGAAATTGATACCGGCGGCGGCCAGAGTCTCAATGGCTGTTTCATCCTGCAGATTGAGGAAGTCAATAGCGTTGGAGCCCAGGATGGGAGTAAGATCATCTGATGTCAGAATCACATCACGCAGAGTGGCGGCGGTGGTAACATAGAATGTGCGGCGGCCAATCTTGCCCTTTTCACCGGTGATGGTGCTGTTGATGTCAAAATCGTAACCGGTGATGGAGGGTGCGGTGGTCAGTTCAATCTCGTTACGCACCTCAATGGAGCTTTCATCCACACTGATGGTGAAGAAAGCACCGCCATTGTTATTCTCCTTGGGAGTATAAACCACCTTGAAGCGGTAACAGGTGGCCTCAGCAGGATTCTCAATCACGTCAGCCAGTTCAATGGGCGTACCGTCAATGAGTTTACCACTCAGGGTGTAACGGAGATTCCGGTCATAAGAGGGGAACATGAAGTATGCGCGGTCATTGAGGTTCTCCTCTGTGAAAGTCAGGGTGCCACGGCTGTGACCCACTGTCATCTGAATGTCTGTCAGGACATCCTGCACACCTTCACCCAGTTCCAGTTCTGCGGCAGTATTTGCCACTTTCAGAGCCAGGGCAACTGTGGAGACAGCGCCGTTGGTAATGTCAAATTCCTCGGAGCCCTTGAAACAACGTTCTGTCCAAGAAGCTGAGACAGAGTCACCTGCCCAGCCCTGGGCGGTGTAATGTCCGCTCAGCAGTGAGATGGGAGCGGTGGGGAGATTGTCAGCACCGCGGTACTGGCGCACCACACCCTGGCTGTTACGGATATAAACCACCAGAGAGGAGCCGTACTGCCCTGCCAGTTCATCAGATGCTGCACGGGAAACCACTTCCATATCTGTATTGATGGAGGCAGTCATCATTACGAAGCCTTCTCCTGTCACTGAAGGTTCAAAGGTGTCAGAGCAGGCGGAAAGCGCCATCAGTGCCAGTGCGGAGGCACAATAGTTCAGATACTTTTTCATTGCTTTCTGCCTTTTTTAGTTTTTATGCATTAAGAGGGTAAAGGATTTCTCATTACCTTCCTTATCTTTCACTGTAATATTGAACTTGTGGTCACCGGCCTCAAATATCAGGGACAGGAACTGTGTGATATCAAAGTTCACTTCTGTGGCCGCAGCCAATTCTGCAGCTGTGGGGAAGCCCAGACCGGAGATGCCTTCTGCATACTGACCGGGGTTGCACAGGTCAAAGACATCGGTAAGGCCAACGCCCTCAAGCATTTCCTTGCTCAGGAAGTTAGATTCTATCTTGACTTCAAGCTTGGCAAAGCCTTTTTCAGACTTAATCTTTACAACAGCGTCAAGACC
>CAZNBD010000018.1:21161-24121 GCA_964571405.1 uncultured Bacteroides sp.
CTTCAAGCTTGGCAAAGCCTTTTTCAGACTTAATCTTTACAACAGCGTCAAGACCGGCAGCTTCAAGTGCATCAATATCATTGGAACCCGTCAGGTTGAGATTGTCAGAAGTAAAGGAAATTTTATCCTCAACCGGGGGGGTAACCGGGCCGGGGCCGGGAACGTTAGGCTCTTCAGGACCCCAGGGATTTTCAGGATTCTCAGGGTCTTCTGTGGTATTTACATTACCGTTGACATCCACATCCAGCAGATCAGAGTCAATACCGATTCCGGGCTCTGCGCCACCGGTCTGTACGGGAGGCTGAGGGGGAACGGTGGTCTTGTAGACAATCAGACGGCGCTGGCCGGCGGCTATGTCTGTGAATGTGCTGACAAGCTTGGTGTAAGAGCCGGCCACAGTGCCTTCAAGTGTGGCAACCATGGTCATTGAATTGGCCACGGCCTCAAAGTAACCCAGGCGGTTTTCATCTGCCTTGGTGTAAGTGAGGGTGCCATTGTCATTGGCAATTACAGTCACTGTAACGTCATCACCCAAGAGAGCGCGGAGGTCTGTGCTGAAGCTGACGCTCACGCCCACAGAGGCAAACTTGCACACAACCGGTTCAAGGCGTGTGATACGGTTCTTCTCAACTTTAAATGTGGCGCTGCCAAGGTAATAAGGATTTTCCCACTCGGCTTTTTCCACATGGTGACTTTCAACCTTGAGGTCATAGTCACCGACAGGGAGTGTCACCACCTCCGGCATATTGCCGTAAACGTATTCATGTACCGTACCGTCTGTACGGCTTGTTATGGTAACCAGGTAACCGTCAGTAGAAACCTCGGCGCGGGAGGCCTGGGAGACTATAGGCTGTACCTGATCATTCACTGAGGCCTCAAGAGCTCCCAGTGCCACCGACCCGGTTTCTTCCACCGCCGGTGTCCATGATTCACTGCATGATGCGGCTCCCATCAGAAGGGCTGCGCATGTAATGCTCAGTATTTTGCTTTTCATCTTAATAGGAGACTTATTAATAGTTAAGGTTCACGGAATCAATTGTCAGCTGTGAGCCCATGTACGGACCTCCAATAGCAAATTTCGGTGCTGTAAAATTGGAATTGTTCTTTTCAAGGAATGTCCGGTCATTGGTGCTCAGGAATTTGACATAGAGCTTGGCGCCCTTGGCAGTACCCGGGGTATATGTCAGGGGAATATTGACTGAAGTAAAGGCAGTGGCGGGGTCAAGTACCTTGCTGCCGCTCTGTATTACATTTCCCTGGGCATCCTTGAGCCAGTATTCCATCAGACCACGGTCTGCACTGTTCTTGGGCTCATACTTGTACATGAATGAAATTCCGGCAGGACGGCAGGCCAAATCAATTCCACAGTCAAGGTCATCTGTTGTCAGAGGGCCTTCCCGGTCTCCATATCCGGAGGGGCGGGCGCTGCGGGTTGAACCCAGGTGGAGAAGACCGGGATCTGCATACTTCATCTTGGCAGCGCTGGAGGATACGGATCCAACGGCGGTGTTACCGCTGCCCCAGCCAACTGTACGGATCAGTACTCCGCTGCCTGAATTTCCTGTACCCTGAATTGTACCGGAGATTTTTACATAATTGTAGTTTCCTCCCTGACTGGTGGTCATGGTGTTATTAGTACCCCATCCGGGCAGAGACATGTTTTCCCAGTTTGACTGACCGTCCAGTTTGGTCCAATCCGCTTCAAAATCAGAGTTGGGTATCTGCAGGGCGGCATCTGTGGTGATACGCACGGCTGCGCAGCACATTCCGTCAACCCTCGCCTTTACCCAGTACTGGGTGGAAGGTGTCAGGCCGCTGATATATTTGAATACATCAACTGCGGTACCTGCGGCGGTTGTATAGTTCTTTCCGTCAGTGCTGACAAGATATTCAGCGCGGGGAGCGAGTTCTGCCTGGCTCTGACCTTCTTTACCGTACACTGTCACAAATGCGCCGCCGGCGTAAATGTCCTCAGGGGCAATCCGGACCTCAAAATTTGCAGGCTTGGTTGTCACCTCATTGGAAGTCACAGCGCCTGAGGCAACATTACATCCTGCGCGGAGTGTAACCTGCTCAACGTTTTCAGGCAGACCGGACAGTGATACTGTATATGTGGAGGTGCTGCGTGAGGGAGCGCTGAAGGTTGCTCCGGGAACCTTTGTCCAGATACCCAGAGAATTGCGGTACTCAAAATAAACATTTTCAGACGGATTCACGCCGTTGTAGTTCAGCAGGACATCAAGATCCTCACCGGAAATCAGGCCGTTGGGCGCCTCAAGTTCCAGTACCAGCTTCTCAAGTGAAACCGTCACGGAAACAGGTTCTGATGAGCGGCCGTAATTATCCTCCGTCACCACGGTGAAAGTGGTATTGTTGTCTGTTGTCACCAGAGTCAGGTGTGACAGAACTTTGGACAGGTCAATCATGGCCATCTGGTCCGGATTACGGAACAGTCCCAGACATTCAAAACCTAAGGAGGTGAGTGCAGCCTGGTCTGCGGCTGAGGCATTTACCAGATTGACTTCTGCCGGCCAGCCCTGCTGTGCCAGTGAAAGTGAAGAAGTGCTCAGGCGCACTGCTGACAGGCCTGCCGGAGCGCTGATATTGTAAATCAGGTTATTGGCAGCGCCCATGCCTTCCACCACCTCAATAGTTTCACCTGAAGTGAAGCCCTCAGGAGTTACAGTGGGCGCGGGGGCGTTAAGAGCCAGGTCACTGATATCAATTGAGCGTTCCACACTTTCCATATCATCATTGTAAGTCACGGTCAGATTGGTCTGTCCGGCCTGACCCTCATTGACATCAATGGTGATGGTGTAATGCGTTTTAGGCTGAGCTGTGAATTCAGCCACTTTTACACCCTTGCCTTCCTTACCGTTAGGCTTGACAAAGTCAGCGTAAACGGTCACGGGACCCGGCTGCACCAGGGCGTGACGGGTCTCATCCTGTACAAATGATAC
>CAZNBD010000018.1:24221-32561 GCA_964571405.1 uncultured Bacteroides sp.
TCACGGGACCCGGCTGCACCAGGGCGTGACGGGTCTCATCCTGTACAAATGATACGGTATTTGCCTTGGAGCTCCAGGAGCTCATGTAGTTACGGAAAGCTTCTGAGTACTCGATGGTCAGGGCAGCCTGTGCCAGTGAGGCGGAAACGGTAACCGGAGTGGTCTCGCCGTCACGCACTGTAACTGAAGTGCTGCCGTAAAAATGTTCACACTCAAAGCCTTCCGCGCCGGCAGTGCCGTGCCAGGCCTCAAGGGTGTAAGTTCCAACTTTAAACTGCTCCGCAGTGTTGAAGTCCGAAACGCGCGCCCACTCCTTGCTCATGGAGCCGTCCTGTGCCGTCAGTCTGAGGCACAGCTCTGACTCATCCGGCAGATTAAGGCTGATGAAGCCGCGTGACATCGGAACTTCCACTGTGCCGTCCAGCATTGCGGTGGGAGAGATGCCGCCGTAATTGCTGCCGAAGGGAGTCTCATTGCTGCAGCTGCTCAGGGTGGCAACTATGGCAGCAGCAAGCACTCCGCATTGGATAGCTCTTTTTGTCATTGTGATGTGATTATGATGGTTAATGATATTATCTGGATAACTTCCTGCCAATTGGCAGGACAATAGTACCTGCAAAGGTAAACCAAATTTCCCGAACCCACAATATTTTTTCCGTAATATTTGTGTGATACGTGTAAAATGAGTAACTTTACGCCCCTTAAAAACAAACATTGACCTGCATCCCAAAACATGGATAAGAACAATCATAGATACTGTGTGATCATGTGCGGCGGAATTGGAAGCCGTTTCTGGCCATACAGCCGCACCGCGCTCCCAAAGCAGTTTATTGACTTCCTGGGCACCGGACGCACTTTACTCCAGATGAGTTATGACCGCGTGAGCGCTCTCATTCCCGCTCAGAACATAATTGTCATGACCAATGAGATGTACCGCTCCCTGGTGGCCGAACAGCTCCCTGAGGTTCCGCAGGAGCACATCCTGGCCGAGCCCGCGCGCCGTAACACCGCACCCTGCGTGGCCTGGGCCACCTGGCACATTATGGCACGTGACCCGGAGGCTTCCATAATTGTCACCCCGGCTGACCACATCATCACCCGGGAGACAACTTTTCAGGACAGCATCCGCCGCGGATTTGAGTTTGTGGAGTCTCATGACGCCCTGCTCACACTCGGTATCAAGCCCACCCGTCCGGAAACCGGATACGGATACATTCAGGTGGGTGAAAAAGTATCAGATGACATCTCCAAGGTCAAGACCTTCACGGAGAAGCCGGATATTGAACTGGCAAAGGTCTTCTTTGCCTCAGGTGAATTCTTCTGGAACTCAGGCATTTTTCTGTGGAGGGCTGCCGTGATTGCACGTGCGCTCAGGGACTGCGCCCCGGAGATTGCATCCGTGTTTGACTCAGCTCCCGCAGAGGTATTCCGCCGTCCTGCCGCTGAGAAAAACTTCATTGAAAGCCATTTCCCCGGATGTGTAAGCATTTCAATTGATTACGCCGTGATGGAACGCGCTGCCAATGTATATGTGGAGACCGTTTCTTTTGGCTGGAACGACCTTGGCACATGGTCAGCACTGTATGACTTATCACCCAAGAACTCAGACCGCAACGTCACTCAGAACTGCAATGTCCTGGCTTACAACGCCAGCGGAAATATCTTTGCAGTCCGCGGGGACAAGCTCATTGTGGTGGACGGCCTGCAGGATTACATTGTGGCTGATGCGGACGGTGTTCTGCTCATTTGCCCCAAGGATAGAGAACAGAAAATAAAACAGATGGTTACCGACGCTCAGATCAAGTTCGGTGACAAATACTTATAAATACAGAGATGAAAATTGAACAGATTATATCAGAAGCCGTGGCCAAGGCTGTCAAAGAGCTCTATGGCCTGGACGTAAATCCTGAAAGCGTTAATCCTCAGCCCACCAGAAAGGAGTTTGAGGGCAATCTCACCGTGATGGTGTTCCCCTGGGTGAAAGCTGCCCGTAAGGCTCCGGAGGCCGTCGGTGCTGAAATAGGCCAGTGGCTGGTGGACAATGAGCCGGCCGTCAGTGCTTTCAATGTTGTAAAAGGCTTTCTGAATCTCACCGTAGCCCCCACGTACTGGACACGCGTTCTCTCATCCATTGCCGGGCAGGACACATTCGGTCCCGCACCCGTAACTGAACAGAGCCCCCTGGTGATGATTGAATACTCCAGCCCCAACACCAACAAGCCCCTCCATCTGGGACACCTCCGCAATATCCTCCTGGGCAGCAGCCTGGCCAAAATAATGGAGGCCGCCGGAAATAAGGTGGTCAAGACCAACATTGTCAATGACCGCGGCATACATATCTGCAAGAGCATGCTGGCATGGGAAAAATGGTTTGACGGCAAAACACCTCAGAACTCAGGCCAGAAAGGTGACCACCTGGTGGGCGACTGTTACGTGGCCTTCAGCTCCAAATTCAAGGAGGAAGTGGAGGAACTCCAGCGTCAGGGCATGTCAAAGGAAGAAGCCGAGGAAAAATCTCCCCTGATGGCCGAGGCACGTGAGATGCTCCGCAAATGGGAAGCCGGTGATGAGCACGTCCGCGCCCTCTGGGAAATGATGAACTCCTGGGTTTATGACGGTTTTGACCAGTCATACAAGCGCATGGGTGTGGGATTTGACAAGATTTATTATGAGTCTCAGACATACCTTGACGGTAAGGAAAAGGTACTTGAAGGTCTTGAAAAAGGTCTCCTTTACCGCCGCGAGGACGGCTCCGTATGGGCTGACCTCACCGAGCAGGGCCTGGACCACAAGCTCCTCCTGCGCTCTGACGGCACTTCCGTTTACATGACTCAGGACATCGGCACCGCCAAACAGAGATTTGATGACTATCCCATTGACCGCATGATATATGTGGTGGGCAATGAACAGAATTACCACTTCCAGGTACTCTCCATCCTGCTTGACCGCCTCGGCTTTAAGTGGGGAAAGGACCTGGTGCACTTCAGTTATGGCATGGTGGAACTCCCTGAGGGCAAGATGAAGAGCCGTGAGGGTACTGTGGTGGACGCTGATGACCTGATGGCGGACATGGTGGCCAACGCCCTTGAGGTGGCACGCTCTATGGGAAAACTGGACGGCCTCACCCCCGCGGAGGTGGATGAGATTGCGGAGACCGTAGGCATGGGTGCGCTCAAGTACTTCCTGCTCAAGGTGGATCCTCGCAAGAACATGGTTTTCAACCCCAAGGAAAGTATTGATTTCAACGGCAATACCGGTCCGTTCATCCAGTACACCCACGCCCGCATCCGCTCAGTGCTCCGCCGCGCACAGCAGGACGGCCTGGTGGAGGCTGATTTCAGCTCAGTGGTTCCCAATGAAAAGGAGACCTCACTGATTCAGCGCCTGGCCCGCTTCCCTGAAGTGATAAAGGAAGCCGCCCGAATATACTCTCCCGCACTGATTGCCAATTATACATATGAACTGGTCAAGGAATACAACCAGTTCTATCATGACTGCCCCATCCTGAAGGAAGAGGACGCCGCAGTCCGCACCCTCCGCCTTGTGCTCTCCCGCGCTGTGGCTGACACCGTGCGCACAGCCATGGACCTCCTCGGAATCAGGGTGCCGGACAGAATGTAAACTTTTAACCCTCTCTGAGCGTTAAAAGTAATAATTGCTAATTTTTAACTGCTAATTCCAAAACACCTGATATGTATTCTTCACAATTCAATGACTATCAGAACCAGAGTTCAACCATGAGCCTGGTTAACTCCACCATGAAGCTGGTGTATGTCAAGATGACATTCGGCCTTGTGGTGACAGCCCTCACTGCCCTGCTGTGCGCCAACTGGCCCGGCTACATCAACTTTGCCATTCACTCCAGTATCTTCATGATAGGCCTCATTATTGCCGAGTTTGCCCTCCTGTTCGGTATTTCCGGTGCAATAAAGAGAATGCCCTCATCTGTGGCCACTCTGCTGTTCATACTCTTTGCGGTAATCAACGGCATGACCCTGTTCACCATTTTCCTGGCGTACTCCAAAGCCGTTATTTACAAGACCTTCTTCATAACGGCCGGCACATTCGGCGCCATGAGCATTTACGGTTACTTCACCACCCGTGACCTCAGCCGCATAGGCTCATTCCTGACAATGGCTCTGTTCGGACTTATCATTGCCATGCTGGTGAACTTCTTTGTTCACAGCAGCACTCTGGACTGGATTGTCTCCATTGCCGGCGTATTTATCTTTGTAGGCCTCACAGCATGGGACACCCAGCAGGTTAAGGTGATGGCTCAGAACGCTCCCGCTGAATATGCAGGAAAACTGAGCACCATCGGCGCCCTCCAGCTGTATCTTGACTTCCTGAACCTCTTCATCTTCCTGCTCCGTATTTTCGGCGGAAGCAGAGACTGATAACTTATACTGTGGGGCAGGCTCTCAAAAAATACATACCCCATTACCGTACCATCCTCCGCCTGGGCATACCCCTCCTTCTGGGGCAGCTCGGGCTTATTGCCGTAAGCTTCGCAGACAACATGATGGTGGGACATTATTCCACAGCAGCCTTGGCATCGGCCTCTTTTGTCAACAACTTCCTCAATGTGGCTATCCTGGCCTGCATAGGTTTTGCTTACGGCCTGACTCCGATTTTAGGAGCAATGTTTGTGCGCAAGGACGCGGACAGCATCGGAGCTACTCTGCGTGTGGGAATGGTGGTAAACTTTGCCTTCACCATCATTGTAATGTCCATAATGGCTGTGTTCTATCTGAATATCCACTGGTTCGGACAGCCGGAGGAACTGCTGCCCATCATACGCCCGTACATGCTTCTGGCTCTGGCGGGGATGATTCCCATGTGCGGCTTCAATGTCCTCTCACAACTCTCCTTTGCAGTTGGGAACACCATTCTGCCTACAGCCATCCTGTTGGGCTGCAATGCATTTAATGTACTGGGAAACTATCTCCTTATCTTCGGGCACTGGGGCTGTCCTGAGCTTGGTCTGACAGGAGCCGGTATCAGCACTCTCGGCGCCAGGATACTCACTTTCATCGTTATGGCGGCCGTGGTAGGTATGTCCGCCCGCTTCCGGCCTTATCGCCCCGCATACAGAAAAGCCCGGCTGGAACGCAAGTCCGTCAGCAGAGTTTTCACCACCGGGTTCCCGGTTGCCATGCAGATGACCTTTGAGACAGCCGCCTTCTCCGGAGCAGCCATTTTTGCCGGATGGCTCGGAGAAATACCCCTGGCCGCTCTCCAGATTGTTATTATAAGCGGTATGTTCGGATTCTGCATTTATTACAGTATTGCCGGTGCAATGAGTATTGATGTATCTCACGCCGCCGGTAAGAATGATGTCCAGGGAATGCGCCGCTCAACATGGGCCGGGTATCACATCATCCTGGTTTGTATGGCCGGCGCATGCGCTCTGTTTTACTTTGGCGGAGCTCACCTGATGAGCTGGTTCTCAAATGATCCCGCAGTTATTGCCCTGGCTGTTACCCTCATTTTCCCCATGATTCTATACCAGTTCGGTGACGCCACTCAGATAACCTTTGCCAATGCCCTGCGCGGCACTTCAAATGTCATGCCCATGCTGTATATCTCCTTTGTCAGTTATGTGGTGGCCGGTATTCCCAGCACATATCTGTTTGCCATTCCCATGGGAATGGGGACTTACGGAATTGTCCTGTCATTCTCAGTCAGCCTGTTCCTGGCAGCCGGACTGTACAGCTTCTATTTCTTCCGCACCCTGCGCCGTAAAAACCTTTAGGCGTCCGGAGTGTTATACATTCAAACATTTATCTGATTTATAAACATAACTACATAGACATTATGACATTTGAAGAACTTGGCGTAAGACCTGACCTCCTGAAAGGAATTGCAGAACTTGGTTTTGAAACGCCCATGCCTGTACAGGAAAAAGTTATTCCCCAGCTTCTGAACGGAGACCATGACCTTGTGGCTCTCGCTCAGACCGGTACAGGTAAAACCGCCGCTTTCGGCTTACCTCTTATTCAACGAATTGACACGGCCCGGAATGTGCCGCAGGCCCTGGTGCTGGCGCCCACACGTGAGCTCTGTCTCCAGATTGCCGGTGACCTGGCCGATTTTGCCAAACACATCCCTGACCTTGAAATCCTGCCCGTTTACGGCGGCAGCAGTATTGAGAGTCAAATCCGGGCCCTCAAAAAAGGCGTACAGATTATTGTGGCCACCCCGGGCCGTCTGATTGACCTTATCAAGCGCGGTGTGGTCAAGCTCAATGACGTTCACACTGTGGTGCTGGATGAAGCGGATGAGATGCTCAACATGGGTTTTGTGGATTCTATCAATGAAATTCTCACCCACGTCCCTGAGGACCGCAAGATGCTCCTCTTCTCTGCAACCATGCCTAATGAGGTGGCCCGCATTGCCAAACGCTTCATGAAGGAGCCGGAGGAAATTGTGGTCGGAACCCGTAATGAAGGTGCCAAGAACGTACGCCATATTTATTACATGGTTAACGCCAAGGATAAATACCTTGCCCTCAAACGTATTGCAGATAACAACCCGAACATTTACGCCATCATCTTCTGCCGTACCCGTCGTGACACCCAGGAGATTGCAGACAAGCTCATTGCTGACGGATATAATGCTGACGCCCTGCACGGTGACCTCTCACAGCAGCAGCGTGACATGGTGATGAAGAAATTCCGTGACCGTGTCATTACCCTGCTGGTGGCAACTGACGTGGCCGCCCGTGGGCTTGATGTGGATGACCTCACACATGTTATCAATTACGGTCTGCCTGAGGACACTGCAGTGTACACCCACCGCTCCGGCCGTACCGGTCGTGCCGGAAAGACCGGTGTTTCTGTGGCCATCATTCACTCACGTGAAAAAGGACGTCTCCGTGAGATTGAGCGCATTATCGGCAAGAAATTTGAACGTAAGGATGTGCCAACACCTGAACACATCATTGAGAAACAGCTGTACAACCTGGCAGACCGCCTGGAGCGTGTTGAGGTCAATGACAAGGAGATTGACCGTTACCTCCCCGGTGTGGCCAAGAAGCTGTCTTGGCTCTCTGCGGAGGATTTGCTCAAGCGCGTCCTCTCCCTGGAATTCAACCGTCTGCTCAATTATTATAAGGACGCTCCCACCATTGACTTCATTGATGAGAAACCCTCCAAGAGAGACCGCAAGGAACGCGCTGACCGCTCTGACAGAGACAAGGACCGCCGCACTGCAGAACGCGGCATGGAGCGCCTGTACATCAACCTGGGCAAGGCCGACGGCTTCTATGCCGGCAACCTGATTGAGATGCTGAACAAGAACGTCAACGGCGCCCGTGTGGACGTGGGCCGCATTGACCTGATGCCCTCTTACTCCCTCTTTGATGTCAAGAAAGCTGACGCCAAGCGTGTAGTCGCCGCCCTCAAGGGCCTTGAATTCTTCGGCAAACGGGTTTACAGTGAAGTTGCTGACCAAAGCAAGAATTACGCAGCCGTCTCAAAGAAAAGAAAGTAAACCCATTTCACAGACATCATAAAATTCCGTATCCCTGAAACGGATAAAAACAACAGACCGCCGGGTGCTTGACTTCCGGCGGTCTGTTGTTTATGTATGTAAGTGAGCGGGATTATTCCTCGTCTTCTTCCTCGCGCATGTTGTGGAACACATTCTGCACGTCCTCATCATCCTCCAGTTTCTCAAGGAGTTTGTTGAGGGTCTCACGCTGCTCCGCTGTCACATCCTTCAGGTCATTGGGGATGCGTACAAATTCTGAGCTGATGATTTCAAATCCGTTTTCTTCCAGATACTTCTGGATATCGGAATAATTTTCAAAACCACCGTAGAGAACAATTTCCTCGTTTCCTTCCTCGTCCTCGTCGTGACCGAGCTCATCAACACCGTAGTCAATCAGTTCAAGTTCAAGATCATCAAGGCTGATTCCGTCTTTGGGTTTGATTTTGAACAGGCTCTTGTGGTCAAACAGGAAGGTCAGAGAGCCCTGTGTGCCCAGTGAGCCGCCGTGCTTGTTGAAATATGAACGTACATTGGCCACTGTGCGGGTGTTGTTGTCTGTAGCGGCTTCCACAAAGATGGCAATGCCGAAAGGTCCGTATCCTTCGTATGTGATTTCCTTGTAATCACCGGCATCTTTTTCTGTTGCCTTCTTGATTGCACGCTCCACTGTATCCTTGGGCATGTTTGCGGCCTTGGCGTTCTGCATCAGGGCGCGCAGACGGGGATTGGTATCCGGATCCGGGCCGCCGGCCTTGGCCGCGATGGTGATTTCCTTGCCTATACGGGTAAATGTGCGGGACATGTTGCCCCAACGTTTGAGTTTACGGGCTTTACGGTATTCAAATG
>CAZNBD010000019.1:0-30870 GCA_964571405.1 uncultured Bacteroides sp.
AATCCATGTGGCGCAACAGCCGGTGGCACAAAATATCGGCAACTTCAGGCTCGGGAACATCGCCGGCCCATGCCCGCGCTTTGTCGAGGTTAAAATTGTCGCGGTTTGCCAGCATGGGCGCCACAAGCATGCTTTCGCGAGTGGTGGTATTGTTCCATAATTGAGTTGCCAAATCGTCGTCGGTGACGAAGCGTGAGGCTATTTCGACAAGCTGCGGCAGTGTAAGGCCGAAGATGATACGGAATTTCGAACCTCCTTTACGGAGCGCATCGGCAACAATTCCGTTCCTGAAAGAGAAAAACTCGCGTTTTATTTGTTGTAGTTTATTGTACATAGTCATTTTTGAGGACAAAAATAATATTTTGGCATAATAATTGCAATTTTTCTTTTGTAGTCTGAAATAATTTCACTAATTTTGAAAAACGAAAAAGAATCACAACTAAACAATGAACAGTAACGATTTTAGAAAATTCGCCGTTGGCCACCTCGGAATGAATGGCCTTGCTCTCGACCAATATGCCGCAGCGACAAGCGCAACAGCAGCTCCTGTGGCTTCTTATATCAGCCCCACCATCATTGAGGAACGTCAGCTCAATGTGGCTCAGATGGATGTATTCTCCCGTCTGATGATGGACCGCATCATCTTTCTGGGAACCGAGGTTAATGACTATACCGCCAATGTCATCCAGGCCCAGCTTCTTTACCTTGACTCCGCAGAGCCCGGCAAGGATGTGAGCATTTACATCAACTCTCCCGGCGGCAGCGTATATGCAGGACTGGGCATTTATGACACAATGGAATATATTTCAAGTGACGTCACCACCATCTGCACAGGCATAGCCGCCTCAATGGCCGCCGTGCTTCTTGTGGCAGGTCAGGCAGGAAAGCGTTTTGCTCTCCGTCATTCACGCGTGATGATTCACCAGCCCATGGGTGGCGCCCAGGGCCAGGCTTCTGACATGGAGATTACCGTGCGGGAGATCAAGAAACTCAAGCAGGAACTTTACCACATCATTGCTGACCACTCCGGACAGCCTTTTGAAAAGGTGGAAAAAGACTCAGACCGCGACTACTGGATGACTGCCGAGGAAGCCAAGGAATACGGCATGATTGACCAGGTGCTGGTGAAAGCTAAAAAATAAGGAATTTAATGGCTAAGAAAACCCCATACTGCGGCTTCTGCGGCAGAACGGAGCGTCAGGGCGCACAGCTGCTCTCATCACCTGTGGATGACACCCACATCTGCATTGACTGTATTGCCAGTGCGGCAGAAATGCTCGGACTGGCAGGCATTGAGACCCAGCAGAGCGCCACAGTACGGCGCGCCCGTGCCGCTCACGGCATGTCTCAGGCTGACAAACAGGAGCCTGAGAAGCTGAAAGCCGTTCCCAAGCCCGCGGAAATCAAGGAATTCCTTGACCAGTATATAATCGGCCAGGACCAGGCCAAGAAGTATCTGTCTGTTGCCGTTTACAATCATTATAAGCGTCTCAATCAGCCCAAGGATGAGGACGGAGTGGAGATTGAAAAGAGTAACATCATCATGGTTGGCCCCACCGGTACGGGTAAGACATTGATTGCCCGCACCATTGCCAAACTGCTTGATGTACCGTTCACCATTGTGGACGCAACCGTGCTGACCCAGGCAGGTTATGTGGGAGAGGACATCGAGAGTCTTCTGACACGTCTGCTGCAGGTGGCCGATTACGATGTGGCCAAGGCTGAACGCGGTATTGTCTTTATTGATGAAATAGACAAGATTGCCCGCAAGGGTGACAATCCGTCCATTACACGTGATGTTGGCGGTGAGGGCGTACAGCAGGGCTTGCTCAAGCTCCTGGAGGGTTCAGTGGTGAACGTTCCGCCACAGGGTGGACGCAAACACCCAGAGCAGCCCATGATTGCCGTGGACACCAAGAACATCCTCTTTATCTGCGGCGGTGCGTTTGACGGAATTGAGCAGGCCATTGCACACAGGCTCAACAAGAATTTTGTGGGCTTCAGCACAGATCCTGCCACACGCAAGATTGAACGCGACAATTACATGAGCCATGTGGCACCTCAGGACCTGAAGACCTTCGGCCTCATTCCTGAGATCATCGGCCGTCTCCCCATCCTGGCACATCTCCTGCCCCTGGACCGTGACGGACTGCGCCGCATCCTCACTGAACCTAAGAATGCAATTGTGCGCCAGTACATAAAAATGTTTGACATGGACGGAGTTAAGCTCACGTTCACTGATGACGCACTGGACTATATTGTTGACAAGGCTATTGAATTCAAATTGGGAGCCCGCGGCCTGCGCTCTATTGTGGAGACCGTGATGATGACTCCCATGTTTGAACTCCCCTCAAGTAAAAAGAAAAGTTTTACAGTTACGGCTGATTACTGCCGTGAGCAGCTTGAAGCTGCCCACTTTGATGCATCTGCCGTATAAACAGTAAAAGATAAGTAAAAAAAGAAACCCGCATTATCCCCTCACCTCACATGGCTCATACCAGCGAAACCATCCACGCAGCATTAAAACAGCACTTCGGCTTTGACAAATTCAAAGGCAACCAGGAAGAAATCATTCTGGCCCTGCTGTCAGGCCGGGACTGCTTTGTGATCATGCCCACCGGTGGTGGTAAGAGCCTGTGTTACCAGCTGCCCGCCCTGATGAGCGACGGTACCGCAGTGGTTATTTCACCGCTTATTGCGCTGATGAAGAACCAGGTGGATGCCATGAGGAATTTCAGTGAGGATGATTCAACCGCTCACTTCCTCAATTCCTCACTGTCCAAGAGCGCTGTGGAATCCGTCAAAGAGGATATACTGCAGGGACGCACCAAACTGCTGTATGTGGCGCCGGAGTCCCTGACAAAACAGGAAAACATAGATTTCCTCAAGAACGTACATATATCCTTTTACGCCGTTGACGAGGCACACTGCATCTCTGAATGGGGACACGATTTCCGGCCGGAGTACCGCCGCATCCGCCCCATAGTCAACGAGATTGGGAAAGCACCCGTGATAGCCCTCACAGCCACAGCAACCCCCAAGGTTCAGCATGACATACGCAAGAACCTGTCCATGACAGATGCGGCCGTGTTCAAGAGTTCATTTAACCGCCCCAACCTCTATTACGAGATAAGGCCCAAGACCACCAATGTTGACAAGGATATCATCCGCTTTATCCGTCAGCGCCGCGGCAAGAGCGGTATCATTTACTGCCTGAGCCGCAAGAAGGTGGAAGAACTCACTGAACTGCTGAAGGTTAACAATATCCGCGCGCTGGCATATCATGCCGGTATGGACAGCAATCAGCGCAGCGCCAATCAGGATGCCTTCCTGATGGAGACAATAGATGTCATTGTGGCCACAATCGCCTTTGGAATGGGTATTGACAAACCTGACGTGCGCTTTGTGATCCATTACGATATTCCCAAGAGCCTTGAAGGTTACTATCAGGAAACCGGACGCGCCGGAAGAGACGGCGGAGAGGGATACTGCCTCACCTTTTATTCAAAGAAAGACCTGCAGAAAATGGAAAAGTTTATGCAGAGTAAACCTGTGACGGAACAGGAGATTGGCCGACAACTGCTGGCGGAAACCGCCGCATACGCAGAGAGCGCCGTCTGCCGCCGCAAGGCTATTCTGCATTACTTCGGTGAAATTTATGAGCCGGAAAACTGCGGAGCATGTGACAATTGTAAAACCACAAAATCAAAAGTGGAAGCTAAAGAAGAACTTTTGGCCGCCCTTGAAACCGTGGCGGCATTGAAAGAGAAATTCAAGCCCGAACATGTTATAGATGTGATGCTCGGTCGTTCAAGTAATGATATCCGCGCTTATCATCATGATGATCTGGAAGTTTTTGGCTGCACTCCAAATGTTGAGATACGCAAACTTGCCACCATCCTGCGCCAGGCTGTCCTGGAGGGATATATGGAAAAAGGAGTTGAGAGTTACGGAGTGCTCAAGCTCACGCCCAAGGGTAAAGACTTCATGAAGCATCCCACATCCTTCAAGGTGGTGGAAGACAATGAGTTCAGTGATGAAAGCATTGATGAGGAACCGGTTATGAAGAGTGGCGGCTGCGCTGCTGACCCGCAGATGTACGGCATCCTCACCGCCCTCCGTAAACGCATTTCACAGCAGCACAAACTGCCCCCTTACGTTATATTCCAGGATCCGTCACTGGAGGCCATGGCCACCACTTATCCCATCACCCTGGAAGAGCTTGCTGCCATTCCCGGTGTAGGCTCCGGTAAAGCCAAACGTTACGGCCAGGAATTCATTGACGTTATCCGCAGTTATGTGGAAGAAAACGAGATTGAACGTCCGGAGGACCTCCGTGTGCGCACCGTCCCCAACAAGAGCAAGCTCAAGATTTCCATTATCCAGGCCATTGACCGCAAGATTGACCTCAGGGAAATTGCTTTCTCCAACGGTATAGAATTTGATCAGCTCCTTGAAGAAATCGAGGCCATTGTAAACTCCGGTACAAAAATTAACCTGGCCTATTATCTGGATGAACTCATTGACCCTGAGGACCAGCAGGATATCTTTGATTTTCTGCGCTCATGTCCCGATGATAGCTTAGACGCCGCTTACAGAGAACTCGGAAGCGATTTCTCTGAGGATGAAATACGCCTGGTACGCATTCGTTTCCTCTCAGAACTCGGTAATTGATATGGACAAAACCGCTCTTATAAAACTGTACATCAACCACACAGGTATTGAACCCACATCTGTGGAGGAACTTCCTTCATCCGGTTCAAACCGCCGTTACTTCCGCCTCAGCGCCCAGAATGGTCCGAGTATCATTGGAGTCCTGGGTACTTCTCAGAAAGAGAACGAGGCTTTCATTTATATGAGCGGACATTTTGCAGCTCAGAATCTGCCGGTTCCACGCGTACTCTGTGTGAGTGAGGACAGAATGGCATATATTCAGGAGGATCTGGGTGACAGGCTGCTCTTCAAGGAAATAGAAAAAGGAAGAGCAACCCACTCTTTTTCTGCCTATGAAAAGCAGCTGCTCACTGACACCATACGTCTGCTGCCGGATGTGCAGTTCCGTGGAGCTCAGGACTTTGACTTCACAAAGTGCTATCCGACCGTCAATTTTGACGTGCGTTCCATAATGTGGGACCTCAATTACTTCAAATACTGTTTCCTGAAAGCCACCGGAATAGATTTTCAGGAGGATCGCCTGGAGGATGATTTCCAGAACATGGCTTCTGTGCTGATGAAAAACGATACTGACACGTTCATGTACCGTGATTTTCAGAGCCGCAACGTTATGATAAAGGACGGAAAGCCCTGGCTGATAGACTTTCAGGGGGGACGCCGCGGTCCTTTCTATTATGATGTTGCGTCTTTCCTGTGGCAGGCCAAGGCAAATCTGCCTGACTCCCTGCGGAATGAGCTGCTCCTGGAATATCTTGACAGCGTCCGTAAGTATATCCCCCTGGAAAAAGAACAGTTCCTGGCCACGCTGAGGCACTTTGTATTGTTCCGCACCCTGCAGGTTCTGGGTGCCTACGGCTTCAGAGGTTACTTTGAAAAGAAACCCCACTTTATGCAGAGTGTCCCGTTTGCCCTGGCCAATCTGCGTGAACTCCTCCGTGAACCCTTTGTGGAGTACCCGTATCTGGACAAGCTGCTCAACCGCCTGGTGAACCTGAAACAGTTCACAGATGAACTTGACAAGAAAAAACTCACGGTCAAGGTTCTCAGCTTTGCATATAAAAAAGGAATACCTAACGACCCGTCCGGTAACGGGGGCGGTTTTGTCTTTGACTGCCGCGCCATCAACAATCCGGGCAAATATGAGCGTTACAAACCTTTTACGGGCCTGGATGAGAATGTGATACGTTTCCTGGAGGATGATGGTGAGGTATTCACTTTCCTTGAACACTGTTATGAACTGACAGACGCCTCAGTGGCCCGTTACATGGAGCGCGGATTCACCAACCTGATGATAGCTTTCGGCTGCACCGGCGGTCAGCACAGAAGTGTTTACTGCGCACAGCACACAGCAGAGCACATTTCATCCAAATTCAACGTAAAGGTTGAGCTCATTCACCGTGAGCAGGATATTGAGCAGGTGTTCACCGTCAAGGACAAATGAAAGGCATAATATTTGCGGCAGGAATAGGTTCCCGCCTCAAACCCTTCACAGATTTTCACCCCAAGGCCCTGGCTCCCGTGGGCGGAGTGCCTGCCATTGACAGAGTGATTGGGCGCTTGGCTGAGGCCGGAGCTGATCATATTGTGGTCAATGTGCACCATTTTGCCGAGCAGGTGATTGAACACCTTGATTCACTTGACATTCCGGGAGTAAAGATTGAGGTCAGTGATGAGTCTGACCTCCTGCTTGACACTGCCGGAGCGTTGGTGAAGATTGTGCGTGAGAATGAAACCATCCGGTCTCTGCTTCCGGATGAACCGGTAATAATTCACAATGCGGACATAATTACAGACGCACCCCTGAATGAAATGCTGGCTCACCATCTGAAGACAGGGGCTGATGCCACTCTCCTGGTGGATTCTGCACGTGCGTCCTCACGCACATTTCTCTTCAGGAACGGATTTCTGCGCGGATGGAAAAATAACAACACCGGCTTGACCAGACCGGAAAACATTGACACTGAAAATCTTACAGCCGCACCTTTTGGAGGCGTCCACATTCTCCGGCGCAGCCTGCTTGATGAAATATCAGCTGCCAATGGACCTGAACTGAAGCCTTGGAGTATAACAGACTTCTACATAGACACCTGTGCCACAAATCGTTACGCCGGTTATACCCCTGCAGGGTCTTATCGCTGGCATGACATCGGTACGCCCGCCAAACTTCAGGCCGCCTCAGAGGCTTTTAAATGCTGATAATAAGTCACTTATTTTCATCGCCTCCCCAGCGCTGGTGATGACGGTTGGCCATTGCGTCCTCGTTGGGGTTAGAGCATGGATTCCAGAACTGCTTGTCTTTTATCTTATCCGGCCGGAACTGCTGACGCACAAAGTTGCCCGGATAATCATGAGCATACTTATAATTTTCACCGTACCCGAGGTCCTTCATCAGTGAAGTGGGAGCATTGCGCAGGTGAAGTGGAACCGGCAGGTCCCCGCTGTTCCGCACCTCAGACAGAGCTGTGTCAATGGCCATATATGCAGAATTGCTCTTGGGACTGTTGGCCAGATATATTGCACACTGGGACAGAGGAATACGCCCTTCCGGCATACCTATTTTCTTGATGATATCAAAAGTGGCATTGGCAACCAGCATTGCATTTGGGTTTGCCAGTCCAACATCCTCACAGGCAAGTATAACCATTCTGCGTGCAATAAATTCCGGGTCCTCACCTCCGGCAATCATGCGGGCCAGCCAGTAAACAGCAGCATCAGGGTCACTGCCACGCATGCTCTTGATGAAGGCAGAGATTATGTCATAATGCATTTCCCCGTTCTTGTCATAAGCCTGAGGATTTTCCTGGAGGCGTTCACTGACAGTACGGTCATTTATTACAATGGGCTTTCCGTGAGGAGTACTCTGCTCCAGAAGCTCTAATATATTAAGGAGTTTACGCGCATCACCTCCGCTGTACCGGAACAGAGCCGCCGTACTTTCAATCTCAAACTTACGCTGAGACAGAATGGTATCCTCCGTCATGGCACGGTGCAGGAGTTTTTCCAGGTCATCCTGCTCAAGCGGTTTGAGCGTGTACACCTGGGAACGTGAGAGTAACGGACGTATTACTTCAAATGACGGATTCTCTGTTGTGGCGCCAATGAGGGTAATGGTACCTTTTTCCACCGCGCCGAGCAGGCTGTCCTGCTGCCCCTTGTTGAAACGGTGGATTTCATCAATGAAGAGTATGGGACGCCCCTTGGAGAACATGCCGGAAGCATCACGCTCAGCGCGCTCAATAACTTCACGCACATCCTTTACACCTGAGGTTACTGCAGAAAGAGTATAAAACGGCGCACCTGTGGCTCCCGCAATAATGCGTGCCAGGGTGGTCTTGCCCACTCCGGGAGGACCCCAGAGGATGAAAGAAGAAACATTACCCACATCAATCATCCGGCGCACCACACCGTCCGGCCCCACCAGATGGGTCTGGCCGATATACTGTTCCAGAGTGCGCGGGCGCATCCGTTCTGCAAGTGGTTCGTATGCCATACTGTTCAGAATTATTTAAATTATTGAGGCTCCGGGAACTTACGCCCCCGGAGCCTCTTTATGGTTTACCAGTCAGTTACTGGGCGCTTTGATTGGCATTGGCCTGCTCAATCAGCTCATTTATTTCACGTATCTTGCGGCCCCACTCGGCGTTGGCCTCATTATCCTTTATAATGCTGGAGTAAGCCTGCTGGAATGCGTAAGCTTCCCAGTAGAGTTTCAGGGCATTATTGGGATTTGCGGGGTTGAGGTTCTCGGGATCACGGTCAAGGAGAGCTACAAGCTGCTCATAAGCGGCAACTGCATCTGCATCCGGACGCTTATTGTTCTTGGCCACGTGGAGACGGCCCAGCTGACGATACATTTCAGGAGTAACTTCTGATGTACCCTCAATCACACGGTTGATGTACTCAATACCGCGGGTGGCCATGTCCTGTGCCACAACTGAATCTTCAGCAACAGCAGCTGCGTTCAGATAACGTGCGCTCATTCCGAAGAAGTCAGACAGTGTGGGATTTTCTTTCAGCTGCAGGTAACGGTCATAAGCTTCAGCGCTGCGGTCAAAGCGGCGTACGCTGCTGTACATGCTGCTGAGGTTCTTCTGCAGGTCAGCATTTTCAGGATATTTCTCTGCTGCAATCTCATACTGGATAACTGCCAGTGAATCCTGACCCAGACCTGTGAGAGCTTCTGCATAAGTGGTATAGTCCTTGATGGTGAAGGCTGCTCCGGGGTTGCTTTCAAAGAAAAGACGGGCATTGTCAGCGGCTTCCTGGTGCTGACCCATGGCGGTCTGGTCAAGGAAGCGTACGCGCTGCATCAGGAAGTTGGAAGGATCCTGTGCCAGGATTTCTTCAGCAATTGCCAGTGAAGCGGGATACTGTTCACCCCAGTAAAGGAGAACGGCGTAACGGGCCTTATCTTCGGGGAAGTGGTTGGGGTTCTGGATGTACTGTCCGTAGAGCTCGGAAGCTGCACGCCAGCGGTCTGCCTGGAAGTATTTTTCTGCCAGTTCACGCTGTACCATTGCAGACTCGGGATGAGCGGCATGATATTCTTCAAGCTTGCGGATGGCAAAATCCTTGTTTACATAGAAATACGCATTGGCAAACTTAACGTAACCTTCAGGATTTGAGGGATCATAATTGATGGCCATTTCATAACGTCCGGCTGCATCTCCGTAATTACCCTGAGCGGCAAGCATATCACCTTCAAGGATATAGATGTCAGGATTGGCGTTGCGAGAGTCCTTGCGGGCTTTCACCAGGGCCTTATCAATCTGCACTGCATAGGTAACGGGGTTGGCGTTATAATATGCGCGCGCAATTGCCACACTGATTTCAGCATTCTTCTTGGCCAGGTTCTGTGCTGTCTTGAATTCATCGGCAGCTACATTGGCCTGTCCGTTCAGAAGTGCCAGAGCACCCATACCAACATGACAGAATGCGTTGTTGGGGTCAAGCTGAAGACCTGTGGAGAAATAATGCTCAGCCTGGTCCTTGTTTCCCTGCTCAAGTGCAACTTCTCCCAGATAATAGTTGGCAAGTGCCTTGTCTGTGGTGGCATCATTGAGTGTACGCTCAAGGATTGTACGGGCGTTTTCAAGCTGTCCGGCCTTGTAGTACTCGATACCGTCTTTGTAACCCTGGTTCTGGGCACTCATGCCGAGTGCGCACACAAGCAGGAATGATAAAAGAAATTTAATTTTCATTTACTCGTTCTGTTATTGTTTATTATTACTTTTTCCAATTAATATGTTGACTCATTCCCGGTTGGGGAGCTCAACCCTCTGAATTGACACGCGGGCCGGAAGAATACCTGTCTTCATGATGATCTTCTGTCCGATGGGTCCGGTGACAAAGGAATAGAAACCGCCGGCCACATTATGTGTGGAGGCCGTTGTAATCATATATATCTGACGGAACAGGGGATATGAGCCATCAAAAATATACTGCTGGTAAGGTTTGTAAGCCACCGGCGCGTCACGGCGATATACCCTAAGGACCTTGACGTTCTGTGTCAGCGTGGCTGCCTGGACGGGTTCTTCGTTCAATACGCTCTGAGCCAATTCCTCATTGCTGATATCGGCAGAGTCCATATCTGATGTAATCCATGTCACACCCAGGACGCCGATTGCGTTGCGGTCCTGTTCAACAATGCGGAACACTTCAGGAATACTGCCTGCAGAGAAAACGGTCTCTCCAAAGGGCTCACGGTCCATCACACTGTCTCTCAGATAAGTGGCGAGACTTGAACCACTGTTATCAAGAACCACACGGATATTGCCCAGGTCACTGGGTTCCAGTTCATCCCAGCGGGTGGTGCGTCCTGTCAGGATGTCACCCAGCTCGGGAATGGAAAGCTTATCGCAGTCATTTTCATTATTTACAATGAATGCCACAGCGTCCACAGCAATCATTGAGGAGCGCACGTTCACATCCATGCCTCTTTCATTATGGTACTTGGCGCGCAGGGCACGCTTTTCCTCGGCAGTGATGTCACGCGCTGCCACTATGGTGCGCGTATTCATGCTGAACAGTGAGTCAAATGCTTCTGACTGTGTTCCGTAACGCACCAGCAGATGCGCATCCGGATACTGATACTCAAATACATTTACTTCCTGTTCAAATATATTTTCAAAAGTCTGGTCACAGAAGAAAGTGGCCGTACCTGAAGTGGCTGAATTGCCGGTCTGCTTGGGGCCGCCGCAGGAGGCTGTCAGAGCCAGCAGGGCAAGCAGAGGGAGTATGCGGGTGAATTTCATGGCGGAGCGGGGAATCTGAAATTAGTAATTGGTGTCTATGCCGGTGAACTGTCTGTATGCGCGCCAGCCGCCGTAAATTATCAGCACAATACCCACCACATAACGGGTCCATGCCCAATCATTATCCCAGTTAAAGGCATTACACAGCAGGGCTATTCCCATGCCGATATATACCACTATCATAATCAGACCGAATACGGTACGCATCACTTTATTACCGGGATTGTTTGCTCTTTCCTGGAGGCGCTGTTCACGTTTTTCTTCAGGAGTGGGAATGTGAGAATTTGCCATTGTCTTATAAGTTTTTGTTAGTTACTGAAATTTTACTTTTATATCCTTTATCAGGATACATCTATAAAATTCTAACGCTTAAACGGGCTGGTTGTTCACCTCCCTGCTTTTATGCCGTAAAATTAAGAAATTTTCTTCAATTTCAGCTCCTCCGCCGGGTAAAAAATTCATAAAAAATCAATGGAGCACATAAATTCCGGAGTTTCGGAGCCCGCGGAACCAGTCAGCCCCGGTCATGGCCTTCTTTCCGGCGGGCTGGACTGTGAGCAGAAGTATGTCTCCCGCACCTGTTCCGGCCAACAGTCCTTCCTTGGTGGCCTGCATATGCCCGGGGGCAAGAGTGCTTGTTTGGGTGAGCGCTGTGCGGAGCACTTTCAGAGTCTCCGCCTCACTTTCATCCTTCTGTTCCTCAATCATCAGAGCTGTCCAGGCTCCCGGATGGGGGGCAACGCCGCGTACGTGATTATGCACCTCGGCGGCACTCCTGTTCCAGTCTATTCTGCAGTCCTGACGGAATATCTTTGGAGCGGGAGTGGGCTCACTCTGCCGCATCTGTTCCTGAGGAACGGGTGTGGCTGTGCCGTCAACAATCTCCTGAACTGTCCTTACAATTACATCACGGCCCAACTCCATCAGGCGGTCATGCACGGAGCCGGCATCCTCATCAGGCCCTATCTCTATTTTCTCCTGCATTATCACATCTCCGGTGTCAATCTCATGCTTGAGCAGGAAAGTGCTCAGTCCGGTCTCTGTCTCACCGGCCATTACCGCACGGTTTATTGGAGCGGCACCGCGGTATTTTGGCAGCAGGGAGCCGTGAAGGTTGATGGTTCCAATCGGTGGCATGGCCCACACCACCTCAGGAAGCATCCTGAACGCAATCACCACAAAAAGGTCAGCGCCAATGGCGCGTAACTTATTGACAAATTCCTCATCCTTAAGCTTTTCAGGCTGCATCAGAGGCAGGTCATGTGCCAGTGCATATTTTTTCACATCACTCTGAATTACCCTGTTGCCGCGGCCTCCTGCCTTATCCGGCATAGTCACCACAGCTGCTATATCAAATCCGGCTCCAAGCAGCGCATCCAGGCTGGCTACCGCAAACTCAGGGGTGCCGAAAAATACAATTTTTGTCTTGCTGTTCTTCTCTTTATCTATGTTCATAAGTCCTTATTTCTGTTGTTCTTCAAGGGCATGCCACAGCACGTCATCCGGCACGGGTGCGGTCACATTTATTTCTTTCCCTGAAACAGGATGGATAAAGCTTATGTGACGTGCGTGCAGACTGATACTGCCGTCCGGATTGCTGCGCTTGTCACCGTATTTGAGATCACCTTTTACAGGGGTACCGTTGGCCGCAAGCTGTACGCGTATCTGGTGCTTGCGTCCGGTCATGAGTTCAACTTCAACCAGATAATACCGCTCTGAGGCACCGATGGTGCGGTATCTGAGGCGCGCTTCCTTGCTGCCGGGAACCTGAGCGGTGTGCGCCGTGCTCTTGTTGTTCCGTTCTGTGGAGGTGATATAATGAGTCAGCTGCGCTTCAGGGGGTTCGGGACGGTTGCGGGTTATCGCCCAGTATGTCTTGTGAACGTCGCCGGACGCAAACATGGCATTGAGCCTGGACAGAGCCTTGGAAGTTTTGGCAAAAACCACCACTCCTGAAACAGGACGGTCAAGGCGGTGAACCACTCCCATAAAGACATTCCCGGGCTTATTGTCCCGTTGCTTGATATATTCTTTAAGAAGCTCTGGCAGAGGAGTATCTCCTGTTTTATCCCCCTGCACAATCTCGCCGGAACGCTTGTTAACTATTATGATATGATTATCTTCGTAAAGTATTTCCATTATTTCTGCCTGTTATCAACTGCGAAGTTAACATTTTTCCCCGACAGCACAAAATAGTATTGCATTTTCGGGGAATTTTTTGTAACTTTGCAGGTTATGAAACGTGCAATTCTCCTTGCGGTGGTTACAATTTGTGCCCTTTCCGCTTACTCACTTGACTTTACCGGCTCCTCACTGAAGCCCATCTCAATTCCCGCATCGGCTGATACCGGGCTGGAAAACATATACGTTCTTTCAGAGTCTGAAGACGTTACAGCCATATATCCCACCTCTGTTCCGGGAGCTGTGCGCTGGTATCGGTTCAGCAATCTGGGTGGAGCTTACGCTGAGGCTGTCCAATCTTCCGCTGTCTCTGGCGGAAGCTGTATCACTCTTTCAGCTGGTGATATGGGATACATTGTTGAGGCGGACGGCAGACAGCATTGTTTCTGGATTGTGGATTACAGCCGTCACCGTTTCACTGCGTCGTCCCTTTCCGTGAGCGAGGACAGCGATTGCTCATCCCTACGCCTCAATTTCAGCGGAAATGCCGCCGCAATTACATATTACACCATCAACGGTCGTCCCGCCACACTTTCCCGTCAGATTGAACTGGAGTACGACCAGCTGGAATATGATGAAGACAATTTTTCTTACAACCGCCAGAACCACACCCAGATACTTGATGCCATAAGCACTGGATTCAATGTACAGGCACCGCTGTGTGCCACTGAGTACCGCCTCAGCGGAGACAGATTCCTGCGCGAGTGGAACGAGGAAATCAGCATCATCAGCAGCACGGTACAGCCCACAGCTGTGGCCGTTGAAAGCCGCGCCACTCAGACTCCTCACAATGCGGACAACGAGCAGGGCTCCGGTCAGGACGGTCTCGGAGGTTCCGCGCCCTGTGAGATTCAGTTTGAGGGACTGGTAACTGACGCTGCCATTTTCCATGAATGGCAAGTGAGCAGAACCGCTGAGTTTGACATTGTGGACAATTCATATTCCGATCTTGACATCACACTGACTTTCCGCGAGCAGGGAACTACATATGTCCGCCTCACCGCTGCCAACGCTGACGGCACATGTACTGCGGAAAGCACAACCTATCAGATTTTTATCGGTGAATCAAAGCTTGATATTCCAAATGCCTTCTCGCCTCAGGCCAGCCCCGGAGTGAATGATGAGTGGAAAGTAAGTTACAAGAGCCTCATCAGCTTCCAGTGCAATATCTTCAACCGTGCCGGGCAACAGATGTTCAGCACCTCTGATCCCTCACAAGGATGGGACGGAAAGTACCGCGGCAAATTTGTCCCCGCAGGTGTTTATTATTATGTTATTCAGGCTGAGGGTGCTGACGGCATCCATTACAACAAGGCCGGAGACATAAATATCATAGATTTTTCTGAGGGTACATACTCCACCGGAACAGAGGAGTAAGCCTCCATTAAACATATAAAACCTCTCAACTCTATCATAATGAAGAATATATTTATACTTACCATAGCGGCATTACTGTCAGCGCTTCCCCTGAGCGCCCAGGTACGGGTCCAGGAGTTTTCTGACGTTTACAATCCGCTCATTCCTGCATCAGTTGAAATCTGCGGCCAGACGGTGAATCTTGACCGCTCTGATATGTATGAACGTTTTGACCGTGAACTCACATCCATAATTTACACTCACGGCACCACACTTCTGATACTCAAACGTGCCAACAAATATTTCCCTGAAATGGCGGAGATACTGCGCCGGAACAATGTTCCACAGGACATGCTTTATCTTGCAGTGGTGGAAAGCTCCATGAATCCCCGGGCGCTTTCTCCGGCCAAGGCTGCCGGTTTCTGGCAATTCATGCCTGCCACAGCACGTGAGTATGGCCTGGAAGTCAGTGATGAAGTGGATGAAAGATACAACATCACCAAGGCCACCGAGGCAGCATGCCGGTACCTCAAGAGCGCTTACAGTCAATTCAGGGACTGGCCCTCCGTAATGGCCTCATATAATGGAGGTAAGACTCGTATCAGCAATGAGCTGGAACGCCAGGGTGAGCAGTCTTCTCTGGATCTTTTCCTCACCGAGGAGACCTCCCGTTATCCATACCGCATCATGGCCATGAAGACTCTTATGGAAAATCCGGGCGCATACGGTTACCATCTCTCTGACAGTCAGCTTTATCAGCCCCGCGCATACCGCACCGTACAGGTTAACGGCCCGGTAAGCGACTGGGCCGAGTGGGCTCATAATCATGGAACAACTTACCTCCAGCTCCGTGAGGAGAATCCATGGATACGCGCCCGCTCCCTCACCAACCGGCAGAGAAAAACTTATACCGTCCGCATACCTGAGGACAGCTCACTGAGCCGACGCACCGCCGGACGTAATACTTTTAACCCTAACTGGACTGACCGATGAAGAATAATGGCGTTCAGGCCTCCGGCTCGGTTATTGCCGATGACGGAGTACACGGCTGTGTTCATGTGGAGGGCGCAAGGGTCAACAATCTGCAGAATATCAATGTGGATATTCCGCATAATGCCCTCACCGTTATTACCGGTGTCAGCGGAAGCGGTAAGAGTAGCCTGGCTTTCAACACAATTTTTGCTGAAGGTCAGAGAAGGTACATTGAAACATTTTCTGCTTACGCCAGGAATCTTTTAGGGTCCCTGGAGCGCCCTGATGTGGACAATATCTCAGGACTGTGCCCTGTTATTGCCATTGAGCAGAAAACCATCAACAAGAATCCCCGAAGCACCATCGGCACCACCACAGAAATTTATGATTTTCTGCGTCTGCTTTATGCCCGTGTGGGACATGCGTTCAGTTACCTCTCCGGCAGGGAAATGATAAAATATTCTGATGAGCGCATCGTTGACCTGATTATTGAAAAATTTTCAGGCCAGAAAATCTATATACTTGCCCCGCTGGTCAAGAACAGAAAAGGTCATTACAAGGAGCTGTTTGAACAACTCACCCGCAAGGGTTACCTCCGCGTCCGCGTGGACGGTGAGCTTCAGGAAATTCGCCCAGGCATGAAGTTGGACAGATATAAGAACCATTCCATTGAGCTGGTTATTGACCGGCTCAAGGTAGATGCTTCTGACCGTGACCGCATTACAGCCTCTGTTGCCAAGGCTCTTGCACAGGGTGACAAGGAAATGATGGTTTTCAATGTTGAGACAGAGGAGCCCGCTTATTTCAGTCAGCTCCTTATGGATCCGGAAACCGGAATAAGTTACCATGATCCCGCTCCGCATAATTTCTCATTCAACTCCCCTCAGGGAGCCTGCCCCCGGTGTAAAGGCCTGGGATACGTAAATATAGTGGACCGGAACAAGATTGTTCCCAACCCACAGCTTTCAATTGCCAAGGGTGCCATTTCTCCCCTGGGAAAATTCCGTGACAGCCTCATTTTCCTCCAGATAAAAGCCATTCTCCAGGGGCATGGGTACACCATAGACACCCCCTTCTGTGAACTCAGTGAGGAAGCCATTGATGACATACTCAACGGCACAACCTCCGTTCCTCAGCTTGAAGGCAACTCCGCTTCATCGTTTGATTTCTTCCGCAGTTTTGACGGAATTCTCAAATACATTGAGGCAAATCAGGATGAGGACGCAGGTTATCAGGCACACAAATGGGCCGGCCAGTTCATTTCTCGTTGCACCTGTCCGGAATGTAACGGCCAGCGACTCAACAAGGAAGCTCTCCATTTTTATGTTGACGGCATGAACATAGCTCAGCTCTGTGACATGGACATAGGCCAGCTCTCAGCCTGGGCGGATTCCGTGATGGGACGCCTCAATGAGCGTGACCGTCAGATTGCGGCAGAGATCATCAAGGAAATCAGCACTCGTCTACGCTTCCTGGTGGACGTGGGCCTTGATTATCTGCAGCTTAACCGCAATTCCGGCA
This sequence comes from uncultured Bacteroides sp., assembly GCA_964571405.1. Taxonomy (GTDB): domain Bacteria; phylum Bacteroidota; class Bacteroidia; order Bacteroidales; family Muribaculaceae; genus CAG-873. The sequence continues at coordinate 16,959 of CAZNBD010000019.1, forward strand.
CCCTCTCAGGCGGCGAGAGCCAGCGCATACGCCTGGCCTCCCAGCTCGGTTCTGAATTGGTAAACGTACTCTATATTCTTGACGAGCCCTCCATCGGCCTCCATCAGCGTGATAACCAGCGCCTTATTGACAGCCTCAAACGCCTCCGTGATGCAGCCAACACTGTAATTGTGGTTGAGCATGACAAGGACATTATGGAACAGGCTGATTATATTGTGGATATCGGACCCGGAGCAGGGCGTAAAGGTGGAAAAGTGACTTTTGAGGGCAGCCCGGAGCGGATGAAGGATATTGACACTCCCACGGCTCTGTATCTGACCGGCCGGAAGTCCATGCCCGTGCCGGACAAGCGCCGTAAGGGAAATGGTAAAAAACTCATACTGCACGGTGCATCCGGTCATAATCTCAAGAATGTTGACCTGGAGCTTCCGCTTGGTACATTTACCGTGGTGGCAGGTGTCAGCGGCAGCGGTAAGAGCAGCCTCATCAACGGCACCCTCCAGCCCATTCTGAGCAAGAAATTTTACGGTTCCGTCACAGAGCCGCTCCCTTACCGTGACATTGAAGGAATTGAAAATATTGACAAGGTGGTGACTGTGGACCAGAGCCCGCTCGGACGCACACCGCGCTCAAATCCCGCCACTTACACCGGATTGTTCACTGATATCCGTAAGCTCTTTGTTGAGCTGCCGGAGGCCAAGATCAGAGGTTACAAGCCCGGACGTTTTTCTTTCAATGTATCAGGCGGCCGGTGCGAGACCTGCAGCGGTAATGGTTATAAAACCATTGAAATGAACTTCCTCCCTGATGTGCTGGTACCCTGCGAGGTCTGCGGCGGAAGACGTTATAACCGTGAGACCCTTGAAGTACGTTTCAAAGGAAAATCAATTGCCGATGTCCTTGATATGACTGTTGACCAGGCTGTGGAATTCTTCTCAGGCATTCCGTCCATCAACAGAAAACTCAAGATTCTCAAAGAGATAGGTCTTGGTTATATCAAATTGGGACAGCCCTCCTCCACCCTCTCCGGAGGTGAGAATCAGCGTGTGAAACTCGCCACAGAACTGGCCAAACGCGATACCGGCAAGACACTTTACATCCTTGACGAACCCACAACAGGTCTCCATTTTGAAGATATAAACACCCTGCTGACCATCATCAACCGTCTGGTTGACAAGGGAAATACAGTCCTGGTCATTGAACACAACCTGGACATGGCCGTCTGCGCGGACCACATCATTGACATGGGGCCGGAAGGAGGCGCAGCCGGAGGTACAATTATGGCAACAGGCACTCCGGAACAAGTGGCGCACTCCACCTCACCCACTGCACCCTTCCTTAAACGTGAACTCAATCTGTAATATCAAATAACTATCATAATCACCAATTAATTAATGAAAAAGTATCTCACCGTGAGCATTGCCGCATTGACTCTGCTGACATCCTGCACCAAACAGCAGCCCAAGGAGCAGGATTTTGATTACACCGTGGACCGCTTTGCTGACATTGAAGTATTGCGTTACCAGGTACCCGGATTTGAGGAGCTCTCCCTCAATCAGAAAATACTCATCTATTATCTCCAGGAAGCTGCCCTCTGGGGCCGTGACATCCTCTGGGATCAGAACAACGCATCCAACCTGGCCATCCGTGACCTCCTTGAAAACATATACACCAATTATAAAGGAGACACCTTTAATGAGGATTACCAGGCCTTTGACACTTACATCAAACAGGTATGGTTTGGAAACGGCATCCATCACCATTACAGCACAGACAAGTTCACACCAGCTTTCAGCCGGGAATTTCTTGAAGCCCAGATAGCCGCGCTCCCCGCAGACCAGGTGCCCGCCAATGCAGATGAACTGGTAGAAATCATCTTCAACCCTGAAATAGCAGCCAAACGCGTCAATCAGACTGAAGGAGAAGACCTCATTGCAACTTCTGCCAATAACCTCTATGCCCCCGGTATCACCCAGGAGGAAGTTGAAGCTTACTATGCAGGCATCAAGGTGCCCAATGACAGCACACCCATATCTTACGGCCTGAACTCACGTATCGCCCGCAATGAAGCCGGTCAGCTCTATGAGCAGACATATCGCGTAGGAGGCCTTTACAGCTCTGCAATTGAAAAGATTGTAGAGAACCTTGACAGCGCATCACATTATGCGGAAAATGACGCACAGCGCCAGATCATCAACTCACTCATTGAATTCTATCGCACAGGAGACCTCGCCACATTTGACCGTTATTCCATTGAATGGGCAGAGGACACACTCTCTCAGGTAGACTTTATCAACGGATTTATTGAAAGTTACGGAGACCCCCTCGGAATGACAGGCGCATGGGAAAGCATCGTAAACTTCAAGAACATAGAAGCCAGTGACCGCACTGAAACACTGAGCTCCAACGCACAGTGGTTTGAAGATCATTCACCCGTAGATCCCCGCTTCAGAAAACCCGTTGTAAAAGGCGTGTCAGCCAAAGTAATCACCGCCGCCATTCTGGCCGGTGACTCATATCCCGCCACACCCATCGGCATCAACCTGCCCAACGCCAACTGGATCCGCGCGGCACACGGCTCCAAGAGCGTAACACTGGAAAACATCACCCAGGCATACGATGCAGCCAGCCAGAGCGATGGCTCCAAGGAAGAATTCGTGATTGATGAACCCACCCGTGAACTGATGAACCGGTACCTCTTCATCACAGACAATCTCCATACAGACCTCCACGAGTGCCTCGGCCACGGTTCAGGCCAGCTCCTCCCCGGAGTAGACCCCGACGCACTGCGCGCTCACGGCTCCACAATTGAAGAAGCCCGTGCAGACCTCTTTGCACTCTATTACCTTGCAGACCCCAAACTGATTGAACTCGGACTCCTTGACAATCCTGATGCATATAAGGCAGAGTATTATAATTACATCCTCAACGGATTGATGACCCAGCTCCGCCGCATTGAACCCGGAAAGAACATTGAGGAAGCACACATGCGTAACCGCAAACTCATTGCAGAATGGGCATATGAACACGGACGTGAAAACAACGTAATAGAACTTGTCAAGCGCGACGGCAAGACATTCATAAAAATCAATGATTATGAAGCCCTCCGCGGACTCTTCGGAGAATTACTCGCAGAAATACAGCGCATACGCTCCACCGGAGATTACCCCGCAGCCGCAGCGCTGGTTGAACAGTATGCAGTCCGTGTAGACCCTGAACTCCATGCAGAAGTCCTGGAACGTTACTCACATCTTGACATAGCGCCTTACCGCGGATTCGTAAACCCCATTTACACAGCCGTGCGTGATGAAAACGGACGCATCACAGATGTAACAATCGATTACACAGAGGATTATCCCACACAGATGCTCCGATATTCCCGTGACTACCGCGGACTCAACCGTTAAACAAAGTTAAACTTTTTGCCTGCCCAATTATAAATACTAATTTTGCAGCCGATAAAGCCCGTCAGGGCCAAATATTAACCACCTAAATTTTCAAAGAATGCACTTAAATTCTGAAGAAAAAGTACAGATCTTCGAGAAATACGGTAAGAGCAAGACTGATACTGGCTCACCTGAAGCTCAGATAGCATTATTCTCCATCCGTATCGCTCATTTGACTAATCACCTCAAGTCAAATCACAAAGATCATACCACAGAGCGTGCTCTGAAAATGCTGGTAGGTAAGCGTCGTCGTCTCCTTGACTACCTGATGCGTAAAGACATCAACCGCTACCGTGCCATCATTGCACAGAAAGAACTCGGCATCCGCAAGTAAGCCGACCGCTCCAAAAAACAAACAAAAGGCTGTGTCAAAATAGGCGCAGCCTTTTTATATTTAATTCAAATTTGTCATCTATTTCACGAATAAAGTTCCACCCTTGGGAGAAAAGGAAATTTTGTTGTAAAAATTTCTTAAAAAATTTGGTCAGGCGGAGAAAATTTTGTTATTTTGCACCCTGATTTGTGACGCATCCTTAAAAGCCGGGCGGAAAAGATGCAGCTGCGCGGCGATATGAGACTGCGATGCCGGCATGAAATCACTGAGCTTAAAAAGAACTAAAGAACGATAAACCATTAACAGCCATGTCAAAGATTTGTCAGATTACCGGCAAAAAAGCGATCGTAGGCAACAACGTTTCCCATTCGAAACGTCGCACAAAGCGCAAATTCAACGTAAACCTCTTCTCCAAGAAGTTCTTCTGGGTTGAGCAGGACGTATGGATCATGCTCACCATCTCAGCAGCAGGTCTGCGCACTATTAATAAACTTGGACTTAATGCCGCAATGGAGCAGGCCGTTAAGGAAGGACACCTCAATCCCAACGATATCAAATTCCTGGCAATTTAATTAAACTCAGAGTAACTACACAATACAATGGCAAAGAAATCCAAAGACGCCCGAGTGCAGGTTATCCTCGAGTGCACAGAACATAAGGCAAGCGGTATGCCCGGTACTTCTCGTTATATCACTACCAAAAACCGCAAGAATACTCCTGAACGTCTTGAGCTGAAGAAATACAATCCTATCCTCAAGCGCATGACTATCCATAAAGAAATCAAATAAACACCAATCTGAGATATGGCAAAGAAAACCGTTGCTTCGCTCCAGAAAGGCGAAGGCCGCACTTACAGCAAAGTCATCAAAATGGTTAAGAGCCCCAAGACCGGTGCTTATACCTTTAAAGAAGAAATGGTGCCTAACGACGCCGTTAAGGACGCCCTTAAATAAGTTGCATTCATCATCCAGAGTCTGATCTCTGCACTGATAAACAATAAATCAACCGCCGGGAACCTCTGCAGGTCCGGCGGTTGATTTTTCTGATTTTATATGATTACCATTATTTGCATTGTACTTGCTGCTGTGGCGCTGTTGGCTGTTATTCTGCTGATGCGGGAACATTCCTCTGCCGCTGTCCGGGCTGAGGAAGTCAGAACCCGCGCTGAGGAGGTAAGAGTTCTTTCTGAGCAGTCAAGGTCTCTCTCTGAGCAGATTAAGGTTCTGACGGATGAGGCCTCTGACCTCAGAGTTGAGAACGCCCGGCTTCAGGAACGCATCAGTCAGCTCCAGAGTTCTCTTGACAACAAGGAGGAGGACCGCCGGCGTTTCAATGACCTGGCGCGTCAGAGTCTGCTGGACAACAGCCGCTTGCTGATGGAACAGAATTCTGCCTCTGTCCGTGCCGCTCTGCAGCCTATGGCGGAAAATATCGAGAATTTCCGCCGTTCTGTGGCTGAGCGCAATGAGCGTGAGAGTTCTGAGCGCATCAATCTGGCTGAGCGTGTGCGTGAGCTTACACAGAGCAGCGCGGCGGTGGGTCTGGAGGCACGGCGTCTTACGGACGCTCTGAAGGGCAATGCCAAGCTGCAGGGTGAATGGGGTGAGATGATTCTGGATAATATTCTGGAGCGCTCCGGCATGCAGCGAGGCAGGGACTATGTTCTTCAGAATTCAGTCACTACTCCTGACGGGCATATCCTGCGTCCTGACGCTGTGATTAATTATTCCGAGGGGCGCAAGATTGTTATTGACTCCAAGGTTTCCATCCAGGCTTACCTGCGGATGCTCAGTTCTGAGAGCGCTGATGAGCGGCAGGCTCTGGCGCGTGAGCATGTGGCTTCTGTAAAGAAGCATGTGGCTGAGTTGAAGGCCAAGGATTACCAGCAGTATGTGGGCACGGACCGGAAGATAGATTTTGTGCTGATGTTCATTCCGCATGAGGGTGCTTACCTGGCTGCCATGCAGATGGATGCCAAGCTGTGGGAAAATGCGTATGACTCACGCGTGCTCATTATTTCTCCCACACATCTTGTCAGTGTGGTACGCCTGATAGAGCAGCTCTGGCGCCATGACCGCCAGAACCGTAACGCCCTGGAAATAGCTTCTCAGGCGGGGGCCATGCTGGATAAGTTCCGCGGGTTCCTTGAGGACATGGACCGGATGGACAAATCCATCAATGCAAGCCGGGATGCGTGGAATGCGGCGTACAACAAGCTTGTCTCCGGCACGGGTAATCTGGTCAACCGCGCAGGCAATCTGCGGGAGCTGGGTGCCAAGCTCAAAAAGGAATTTCCTCAGCGTTATCTTCCTCAGCAGGAGGAGACGGAAGAATAATTTTCAGGTCTGAATGAACAAAAGATGTGATGAACGGGTTGTAATTGCATAACTAACTCATCACTATTATGGATAATTTCACTTACTACACCCCCACATTATACGAATTTGGCCGCGGAACCGAGGAGAAAATCGGTATGCTTACTTTTCTGACCGGCGCATCTCGCGTTATGATTGTTTACGGCAGAAAATATGCCAAGAATAACGGCCTCATTGACCGCGTTGAGAATTCCCTCAATACCATGGGAATTGAATATGTGGAGTTTGGCGGCGTTCAGCCCAATCCCACTGACACCAAGGTTTATGAAGGTATAAAACTGGGAAGAAGTAAGAATATTGACGGACTTATCGCCATAGGCGGAGGCTCTGTAATAGATACTGCAAAAGCCATTGCGGCCGGTATTCCGTACCAGGGTGATTTCTGGGATTTCTTTACCGGCAAGGCTCAGATCAAGGAAGCGCTTCCTGTGGGAGTACTGCTTACCATTCCGGGCAGCGGCTCCGAGGGCAGCGGAAACTGTGTCATCACCAAGGAGGACGGTGCCATCAAGCTGTCCCTGCGCACTGACAGTATTCTGAGGCCTCGCTTTGCCGTTATGAATCCTGAATCAACATTTACCCTGACAGCATACCAGACAGCAGTGGGCGTGGTTGACATGATGACACATATCATGGAGCGCTACTTCACCACCACCACACGCGTGGAAGTAACTGACCGACTGGCAGAAGGTCTGTTGCTGTCTCTTATTACCGAAGCGCCCCGTGCACTCTCAGATCCCACAGATTACCAGGCACGCGCCAATATTGAATGGGCGGGCACACTGGCGCACAACGGCCTTGTTGGCTGTGGACGGCGCGAGGACTGGGTATCTCATTTTATGGAACACGAAATCAGTGCCATGTATCCCAATATTGCCCATGGAGCGGGTTTAGCAGTTGTAGTTCCCGCATGGATGGCATATATGGCTCATCATAAGCCCTCTAAGGTGGCGCAGCTGGGCAGGCGCGTCTTTGGCGTCCAGGCCAAGGATGACCGCACAGCCGCCATCGAGGCAGTGGCATCTCTGCGTGCATTTTTCAGCGCAGTTCTGCGTATGCCCATTTCCTTCAAGGCTCTGGGTATTGACAATCCTGACATTGAGGAAATGGTACGTCGTCTGCACGTCAACAAGGGTGAACAAATTGGTGGTTATTACCGTCTGAACTCTGATGATACCCGCCAGATTTATACCCTGATGCTTGATCCGGACCAGCGCAAGGAATCTGAAACGCCTCAAGTCCGCCAAGCCCAATAAATCCTGAAAGTATATAAGTTAAATTAACGTAAAAATATTTTTAATTGATTGGATCTGCCTGCTGAATAGTTGGCAGATCCGCTTTTTATGCTTAATTTTGTATAGAAATATAAGATATAGAATTGAAAAACATAGTATTTACCGGGCGGGCGCTTCAGGCGCCACCGTTTCTGGCGGCAGCGGCCCCAATAATCTTGCTCCTGATCTCCCTTATCTGCATCATCATCTTTGCAGGCGCAGGAGCCATTTCAGATTTCAGTCCTTACGCTCTCCTTATCAGTGCCATATTAGCCATCGGAATAGCATTGGCATGCGGTTCGTTGTCCCGGCGCAGTTTTGCGGTAGGTTTCAGGCGCAGTGCACGTCAGGTTCTTCCTGCCGTCCCCATGCTTGTATTCATAGCTCTGGTTTCCACCACATGGATGCTCTCCGGAGTGGTTCCTGTGCTGATAGAATACGGGCTTGAGCTTCTGAGCCCCAGGCTTTTCCTGTTTGTCACCTGCGCCGTATGCGCCCTGATCAGTGTGCTCACCGGGAGTTCCTGGAGTACAATTGCCACCATCGGCGTGGCCTTTATGGGTATAGGAACCGTGATGGGCTTCAACACAGGGCTTGTGGCAGGAGCGATTATCTCCGGGGCTTACTTCGGGGACAAGGTTTCTCCGCTCAGTGATACCACTGTGGTGGCCTCCTCCGCCTGCGGTGTTGACCTGTTCAAGCATATCAGATACCTAATGCTGACGGCAGCTCCCGCCATGGGAATTGCACTTATCTTCTTTCTCTGCTGGGGTCTGCTGAGCACTCCCCGCGGCGAGATGAGCACTTCTGAAATTGTAAATGCCTTGGCTGACAATTTCAACCTGACACCGTGGGTTCTGGTAATACCCGTTGTCACCATAGGCATGATAATGCTCCGCGTTCCCACACTCCTGACCTTGTTTCTGAGCGCAGTGATGGGACTGGCCGGAATATTCATTTTCCAGCCCGGGATAGTGGAACAGACAGGTGCTGAGTCATTCTCCGGAATCATATCCATGCTTTGGAGTGAAACAGGTTTCAACACCGGGCTGCCGGTATTTGACAATCTGGTATCCACCTCCGGAATTCTGGGGATGCTGCCCACCATCTTCCTGGTACTGTGTGCCATGGTGTTCGGCACAGCCATGATTTCCGGCGGAATGATAGCCTCCCTCACCACAGCCCTGAGCCGGCAGATACAGCACAGGTTCAGCATTGTGGGAACCACAGTGGCCGGAGGTCTGTTCATCAACGGCTGCACAGCTGACCAGTACCTCAGTATCATCATCGGCGGCAATATGTTCCGCAATATTTACCGTAAATACGGCCTCGAGCCGCGTTTGCTGAGCCGCACTCTGGAGGACTCAATTTCCGTCACTTCCGTACTGATTCCGTGGAATTCCTGCGGCGTTACACAGAGCACGGTTCTGGGGGTTGGCACGCTTTATTACCTGCCATTCTGTGTGTTCAATTACCTTTCACCTCTGATGTCCCTGCTGTTTGCATACACTGGTTTCCGCATTCGTCAGTTCCGTTACACCCCCAGCACCACATAAATATTTATACAAATAAACGAGGAGGCTGTCGCCGCCGGAATATAACCGGACCGCATGACAGCCTCCTCTTTATGTTTATGAAGTTTCTAATTATCCTTCAGCGGAAACAACTTCAGCTTCTTCAACTTCCTTGTTCACAATGTTAGGCTGTTCAAGGCCGAGGTGTTTCTTACGGTCAATCACCTTCAGGATAAGACCGATGATGAGAGCGGCAGCGCCCAGGGCTGCAAGCATAACCAGCGGCCAGGTATAATTGTAACTGATTGAAGCCACTTCCTCCGTCATGGTTCCTGCAGCCACCTGAGCCTCAATGTCAGTATTGGTGGAAGTCAGCACCTTGCCGATGAGCATGGGGAAGAGCCACAGACCAATATTCTGAATCCAGAAGATAAGGGCATAAGCAGAACCGATAATCTTGGCATCCACCAGTTTGGGAACAGAAGGCCACAGAGACGCGGGCACCAGAGAGAAAGAAGCACCCAGAACCAGAATTGTAATGTAAGCCACTGTCACACCGCCAACGGCATTGCCCTTGAACTGCGGCAGGATGAATGCAAATGTAAGGTGACAGGCAATCAGCAGCAGTGAACCAAGCACCAGCATGGAAGCCGCCTTGCCGCGATGGTCAACAAACTTACCCAGAATGGGAGTTATACCCACAGCAAGCAGGGGGAACACGGCAAAGATGGCTCCGGCACTCTGCTTCATATATCCCATCCAGCAGTAAACCACAAGGAATACAATGGAGACGGTGAAGAAAAGAACCTTGAGGATGTTCTGCTTGATGAAGTTGCCGGCAAAGGCAGTGGCAGCCACAATCAGCATGATGGCATACTGAATATAAGTAACCGCATCAGTTCTCCAGAAAGAATCCTCAGGCAGGGGAGAGAATTCAATATTGCACTGGAGCATGTTGACAGCATATTTCTGGAAGGGGAAGATGGCGGAGTAATAAAGCACGCACAGCAGTGCCACAAGCCAGAAACCCATACTGGTCAGAATCTTGCCCAGGTCCTTGATCTGGAAAGGCTCATCTTTCTCCTCGGCCTCGTGGGTCTGTGAATCCAGTTTCTTGTCCATGAAGAAGTAAACGATAAACATGATCAGGGCAATCATCAGGAGCACAACGCCGAAAGCCACAGAGCGGGAAACGTCAGGCACACCGCCCATCATGGCAAACATGGGAGAAAATATCATACAGGTGGCCACACCCAGACGTGCAAGAGCCATCTCGGAACCCATTGCCATGGCCATCTCGCGGCCCTTGAACCACTTTACGATACCGCGGCTCACGGTGATACCCGCCATTTCAACACCGCAGCCAAAAATCATGAAGCCAACAGCGGAGAATTTGGCTGAAGCCGGCATGCCTTCATAGAAAGGTGCAATTCCCAGCTCATTGAATACAGGGATATAATTGAGGTGGTTGGTAAACCAAACGTCCAGAGAGCTGCCCATGAAATAATCAGTGAGGGCATACCAGTTAATGACCGCACCCACCAACATTACCACACCGGAAAGAAGGGCCGTGAAGCGCACACCCATCTTGTCCAGAATAACACCGGCAATGATGAGGAAGAAGATGAAAACATTGAGGAAAGTCTCGCTGCCCTGCATGGTGCCGAAGGCCGTGGAATCCCAGTTGTAAGGAGCGTCCTGCAGCAGGTTCTTGATGGGCGACAGCACGTCCATGAAGATGTAAGAGCAGAACATGGCAAAAGCTAACAGCCCCAGGGCAAGCCAGCGTGCCCAGGCTTTATCCCTGAGCACCATTTGATTCTGTTGGTTCATTTTAGATTTTTCCGGTTTAATTATTTTTTAATATTGATTTTCATACGGTTTATTATGCAAAATTAGCAAAATTTGCATTAACTTTGACAATCCAAACCTGAAAAAGCACCTATGTCAAAAAACAGCCGGAGCCTGCCGGCCTTTCCCAGCCTGCCCGTAGGGCGCCCGTTCACATTTGACCGTGTGGCCCGTATTGTCATCACCATAGCCTGCCTGCTGGCTGTGGTGTGGCTCATTGACCTTCTCAAATCAGTACTGCTGCCCTTCCTGGTGGCATGGCTGATTGCGTATATTCTTGAACCATTCGTTCAGTATAACAAGAACCTGCTCCGTGTAAAAAAACGTTGGCTGCCCATATTTGTCACCCTCTTTGAGGTCTGCCTGATTTTCTGGATAGCCATACTGTTCCTGAGCCCGAGCATAGAGGCCGAGGCCCATAATCTGGCAGAACTGGTGCGCCATTATGCCGCGGACGGTAACGAGGTGGCATTCATTCCGCCCGTAATTCATGAGTTCCTGAGAGACAATATTGATTTTGAAATGATTTCACAAGAACTGGCAAACCGTGATATGCGTTCACTGCTTGACACCCTGGGCAGTTTCATTTCAGGAGGTTACAATCTGCTGCTGAGCGTGTTCAACTGGTTTGTGGTGCTTCTGTACGTGGTATTCATCATGCTTGATTATGAACTGCTGCTGAACGGCTTCAAGCGCATGGTACCGCCCAAGTACCGTCCGGTGGTTTACAGAGTATTGGGTGATGTCAAGGACTCAATGAACCATTATTTCCGCGGCCAGGCACTGGTGGCCTTTATTGTGGGAGTGCTCTTCTGCATCGGCTTTTCAATAGTGGGTCTGCCACTTGCTCTGGTGCTGGGGCTGTTCATCGGTATTCTGAACATGGTGCCTTATCTTCAGCTCATCTCACTGGTGCCGGTAACGCTGATGTGCCTGGTGGTATCTGTAAATACAAACATAGACTTCTGGACAATCTGGTTGGAATGCATGCTGGTTTATATTGTGGTACAGTGCATCCAGGATCTTTTCCTTACACCAAAAATCATGGGCAAGGCCATGGGTCTCAACCCGGCTGTGATCTTGCTCAGTCTGTCTGTGTGGGGAACACTGCTGGGCTTCATCGGACTGATAATAGCCTTGCCGCTCACCACCCTGCTCCTCTCATATTACGACCTCTACATCACCAACAAAGAGGATTTACTTGAATAAGCCTCAGTGCCGTGTTTCCATGGCATCCAGGATTTCCGTGATGCGGGCACGGACAGCGCGCAGACGCTCAATGATGCGGTGACGGCGGTCCAGGTCAGCACGGTTATGGCGGATATAGTTTCTTGCGGCTTCAATCTTGAGGCCGCGCTCCTTCAGCAGGAAGGCAATGAGCTGCACCAGCTCCACATCTCGGGGAGTGTACATGCGCTGACCGCCGGCGTTTCGCCGCGGACGGAGTTCACTGAACTCACGCTCCCAGAACCGCAGCGCACTCTGCGGAATTCCTGTCAGCTCCGATACATCTGCTATACGGTAAAATTTTTTGGTAAGTTCCTGCTGTTCCATCAGTCCATAACATGTCCGGCGTTTTCAGCCAGAGAAATCAATTCCTCGTACTGCTCCGGGGTCAGATCATAAAAATAATAGTTCACCGGATTCTGCGGCTGGCCGCGGTAACGCACTTCATAATGGAGGTGCGGGCCTGTGCTTTTTCCGGTATTTCCCACATAACCAATCAGGTCACCGCGGTGAACGGTCTGCCCCTGACGCACTGCAATCCGGCTCAGATGGGCATAACGCGTCATGTAATTATAACCGTGACTGATGTCAATGGCATTTCCGTACGCGCCCTGCCATGCGGCCTTAGTAACCTGGCCGTCCGCAGTGGCATACACCGGGGTACCGACCGGGGCGGAGAAGTCCATGCCCTCATGAAACTTGGTGGTGCCGTAAATGGGGTCACGTCTGTAACCGTAACCTGAGGCCATGGTGCGCAGAAAACGTTCCGGCACGGGCTGGATGGCGGGGATGTGGGCAATTCTGTCTCGGTCTCCGGCCAGCTGTTCCTCCAGTGAGTTGAAGCTCCGTATCTGTGAGTACACCATACGGTCCAGACGGTCTATCTTGGCGGCCACATTGGCCACTATCTCGTTATCCTCCAGGGAGTCTATACCCTCATAAATGCGCTGACGCTCCAGCCCGGCATATCTCTGGGCCGGGGTGATGGGTTCAGCCTGCATCATGACACGGTAAAAGTTATTGTCACGCTCCGCCAGGTCCTCCATCACGGAAATGGCACGGTCCGTGCGGTGGTCAAGCAGGTCAATCTGCTGACGCAGAAGACGGTTTTCCTCACGCAACTGCTTTTCACGGGGCAGTTCCGTAAAGAGATACAGCACAGTGAGAACACCGGCCGCAATGGCTCCGTACATGCAGGCGCGCCGAAACACCATCAGCAGCCTTTCCCTCTGTGAAGGGTACACTCGCTCATACTGCTGGGTGGACGCGTTAAATCTATAGAAAACTTTATGCCTCATGACGGTTTTTACTTTGCCAATTGCAATTTTATGTTTAATTTTGTACCGTATCCGTGCAAAGTTAATAAATTTTTGCGCGTGTTCCAAAAAACTTATTCCTGATTAACCATATTACTATATATCATTTATGCTATCAGCAAAAGAAATAAGGCAGTCCTTCAAGGATTATTTCCAGTCAAAAGGCCACCGCATAGTACCGTCCGCACCGATGGTGATAAAGGATGACCCCACCCTGATGTTCACCAATGCCGGCATGAACCAGTTTAAAGACATCATCTTAGGTCAGAAAGTTCCTGAGGCGCGCCGTGTGGCGGACTCTCAGACATGCCTGCGCGTGAGCGGAAAGCACAATGACCTGGAGGAAGTAGGTCTGGACACCTATCATCACACCATGTTCGAGATGTTGGGTAACTGGAGTTTTGGTGATTACTTCAAGGCTGAAGCCATTGACATGGCATGGGAATACCTGGTGGATGTGCTGGGTCTTGACCCGGCGCGCCTGTACGCAACAGTCTTTGAAGGTTCCCCTGAGGAAGGTCTGGAGCGTGACAACGAGGCTGCCCGGATATGGGAAAAACACCTGCCCGCTGACC
>CAZNBD010000020.1:0-30497 GCA_964571405.1 uncultured Bacteroides sp.
ATAGAGAATTCTATATACTTTTACGGTATAAATTGCTAAAGATGAGTAAAACAAAACTTTTGGTGCACCTGGTGTTTGCTACCGGTGGGAGATATCTGACCCTGAAAGATAGGGAGAAGCGTAAGATCCTCTATGGATATATGTACGGATTCCTCACCAAAAAGAATTGTTATGTTCATGCCATTGGAGGAATCGAGAACCACATACACATACTCTTTGAACTCCACCCGTCAGAGGCTCTGGCATCTCTGGTAAAGGAACTTAAACTGAGTTCCAACAGATATATCAGAGAAACCAATCTTTATCCTCAATTCTGGAAATGGTGCTCAGGCTATTATGCAGGCTCGCTGAGTCCGGCTCATCAGGAAGAGTGCATCTCATACATACTTCATCAAGAAGAACATCACGGAAGAGTCAATTTTGAAGATGAGCTGAAGAAGCTTGCCGCCAAGTATTCATTTGAATACATGGAAGAAGACTGGATGTAAGACATCAGATCCTCCAAGAGAGAGCCGCCGACTGAGGCTCCCGCCGTCGCCCTCCAGGACACTTCCGCCGCCACCCTCCGGCCGCGGCCCCCCGCCGTCGCAGTATCCCGGAGGGATACCACATGGTTATCCTCGTACACCGGAGCCGCAGGCGGAGGTGTGCGGGGGCTCACACCCCCACACCACACACCCACCGTGCCGGAGGTACGGCACAACCCACGCGTCCCTGACCCTCAGACACATAGCCCTCACCGCGGATGTGGCGTCCTTCCAGGACGCGGGGGAGGAGGGTGTCCATATCCGGGCACACCTACGCCTGCGGCTCCGGCGTACCCGGTTAACCATGTGGCGTCCTTCCAGGACGCTTCTGCCGTCGGCGTCCCCCGTCACCGGGACGCGGTACGTGCCCCCCTCCGCTTTTTGTTAAACTTGGGTGGGGCGTTGGAATTTGGAGGAAATTTTTGTACTTTTGCGGTGTCAAACGGATTAGGTCCGGGTACAATTAAACAACTAATTGAAAATTAAGGTTCTGCACAGAATCTGCTGATATGCCACAACAGCATACACGCACATATCACCACCCCTCCGGAGCGGGATTATCCCCCTCCCGGCTGACTTCTCTCACTTTTTCTGAAAAAAATCATTAATAACCAATTAATATCAATCAATTAATCTTTATGAAAAAAGTTTTACTATCGTTACTTGTGATGGTATTGGCCTTGACAGTCTCGGCTGGTAACATTGAAATAAAGAAGGAAGATCTTGGTATTTCAGGCACAGCTTACCAGGATTTCACATTCACAAAAAGTGGAATCCAATTCCAAGCAAAGCAGGTAATATCAACTGGTCAGATAAAAGTGAAAAGTACTGGGGCATCCGGAGCTCAATTTTGGAACTTGGATCCCATCTCTAACATTAAAAAAGTTACCCTGTCCTTTGATCTCTCAACTTTTGGTACATGGTACATGAAAGTTGATAAATCAGCGTCTATTTCAGGAGTGGCAACAACTTCTGATATTAAAGGTGAGGTTAGTGGAAAAACAATTACTTTTACAGTTCCTGATGATACTGAAGCCGACTATTTCCATATTAATCTTACAGCAACTGGCTCTGGAGCAGTAAAATTTACCACCCTTACAATTGAGTATTCAGATGGTGGCGGCAGCGGTAATGATGATCTTCAGGATGCCGGCATGAGCTTCCCTCAGGCAAGTTACAGTGTCAATTTAGGCGATGATTTTGAAACTCCTGTGCTCACAAAGGCTACCACAGCTGATGTAACTTACACAAGCTCTAACACTGCGGTTGCTACAGTTGACGCAACAACCGGCGAAGTTACTATTGTAAACGCAGGTGAAACCACAATCACTGCTTCTGCCCCCGCAAATGATGACTATAAAGCAGGCAGCGCATCTTATACTCTGAATGTGAAAAATACCAACGTTGAAGTTTATGATCTGGTAACAAGCGCTAATGATATCGTGCCCTTAGGCCAATATGTGCTGATTGGTTATAATTCCACCAAAAAGGAATATAAGGGAATGGCAGGAGTAAGCTCAACAACCAAATATCGCGACATTGAAGATGTTACAATTGCTGATAATGTTTATGAGAAAACAAGTCAGACCATTGCACCAATTGTACTTGAGCCTACTACCGGTGGTTATTTAATCAATGTTGATGGAAATAAATATCTGCAGGTTCCATCCGGTACCTCCAATGAACTTTACACAGTTTCAGAAGCTCCTTCTGTATTCAGCCTCTCTCTTCAGTCAGGCAATTTGGTGGAAATTAAGAGTGGTTCACGTTATGTAAGATTCAATTTTAGCAGCCCTCGTGTTACTACATATAGTTCAGGTCAGACAAACGGTTCTCTCTACATCCTTCCCGGTACCGGTCTTTACGCTCCCGTGATTACTGTGGATGAGAACAATATGGTAACCATTGCCCATAATACAAAGGGTGACCAGAATGCCAAAATCTATTACACCGTTGATAACGCCGGTGAAACAGAATACACCGGTGCTTTTGAGCCTACCGGCGTAGGACCTGTGGACATTGAAGCCTATATCAAGAATGAGGCTGGCGTTAAATCTAACCTTGCCAAAGTTACTGTGACTGTGGCTGACCACCGTCAGGCTGTAACTCTTGCATTTGACCCTGCAGAAGCCACAATTAACAAGGGTGAGACAATCGCTCTGAACCTGACAGTTTCTGCCGCTGAGGGAGAGCTGGATGAAGCTGCCCTCGCAGCTTCCAAGGCTCTTGTTGAATATACCATCACCCCCGCCGGCATTGCTGAATTTACTGAAGATGGTTCTGTCAAAGGTCTTGCCCATGGAAATTGCACCATAACTGCCAAGATTCCTGAAAATGATGCATATGCTTTCCGTCCCGCTACAGCCACATTCGCTCTGAGCGTCCTTGACCCCGACCTGCCCATATATAAACTGGTTACAGATCTGCAGGATATTGTTCCAGGCGGAGAATATGTACTCATTGCCAAGAATAATGACAAATTTTATGGTATGACCACTCAGGGTGGTACTGCAAAAACACCTGTTCGTTTAGCGGATGATGTAACTGATGCGGTTTCTAATAATGAGTTCATATTATTAAACAATCAGGTTGCAACTATTATACCTGAAAAGGCAACTGATGGTAAATTTAAACTCAAAGTTAGTGATGGTTATCTGAAAATTGTAAGTTCAGATGCTACTTCAGTTTCAACAGTATCTGCTGAGGAAAATCCTTCTGAATTTACCATCACTATCACTGACGGTTTAGCAAATATTCTTGATGGGCGTTACCTGCGCTTTAACCCTACGACCACTCCTGTATCAGTAAGAGCTTATAATGGAAATCCGTCTGCCACTGCAGTCAACGGCTCTTTCTACAAGCTCCCCGGAACCGGTCTTTATGCTCCGGTGATTTCTAATGAGGGTAATGTGGTTACTATCTCCCTCAAAGATGAGGGCGATCCCAATGCTGAGATCTATTACACTCTGAGCGGTGATGATGAGACTGTGTACGCTTACACAGTGCCTTTCACTGTTGAAGACGTTGGCACTGTTGTAACCGCTTACACCAAGTCCGGCGACTATACTTCAGCCTCCGTTTCTGAAACAATCACCTATGTTAAGAGCACATTCTCTTCACTGGCTAAGCTGTTTGCACAGGCTGCTGATGAATCAGAGGTAACTCTGAACTTCTCCCTGACTGTTCTTTACCAGAACGGTGAATATCTGTATGTCAAGGACGCTGAAAAATACGTTCTGATCAAGGGCGCAACCGCTGCTACTTATGAAAACGGTAACGTTATTGCAGAACGTTCTACCGTAACCGTAAGCAAGAAAGACAACATCGTAACCCTCGCCCCCTTATCCCTCGCCGCCGCCACAGAAGGTGAAGCCGTAGAGCCCGAAGAACATGAAGCTCCTATCACTAAGAACGACAATGCAAGTTACCTCATTCTTGACGGTGTAAATATTGTCATGACAGATGAACTCAATGGTACTCTCAAACGAGGATCTCGTACAATCGCTGTTTACAACCCGTTTGGACTTGTTATTGAGTCAGAAAATCACCTGACAGCAGAAGGCTTTGTAAACGTTACAGAAGAGGGAGTCCTTCAGTTCTTACCCAACAAAGTTTATGTAAAGGAAGGTAACCGTATCCCTGGAGTTGTAAGCTTCTCTGTAGAAACAGATGAAATTGATTACAAACAGGGTACATATGAACAGTTTGATCTTGGAACCAAGCTGACTTTCTCAGCTCCTTTTGCCACCAGTTATTCGGTTGTTTACGGAGACGAATCAGGAGCTGTGACAAAAGAAGGTTCGGAGTTTGATTACGTTGCTCGTGATTATTCAGAGAACGGACAGACTTTGGTTATCACACCTCTGAATAATGTAGTGGAAGAAAATGAAAAAGTATCATATACTTTCATTATCAAAGCTGTTTCAGTTCTTCCTGAAATCAACGTAGAATATGAAGAAGTAATAGTGGAAGAAGATGGATTTACAGAATATTCTGTTAAGAGAGGCACTGTAGTAACTGTTTCCACTGACAAGAATGCTACTGTTTTCTGCATAGTTGAAGATGAAGAATCTCCGGAAGATACAGAGAATTCTTATTCCTTCAGCGTTGAAAAGGACTGTGAAATTTTGGCAAACCTCATCTTTAAAGATGAAAACGATAGTCCTATATATGGAGATGCAATTGTAGCCAGCTTCAAAGTTCACATTCCAACAACTGAGCTTCTTTTATTAAACACAAATAGATATGGTCTTGAAAGTGAATCTGTAACAGACAAGAACTTAGGTAATAGAACCCTCAGCAATACCGGAGGTGAATGTAACTATACGGTTAATGCCGGAACCCGAATGCTGTCAACAGGTCTCCGTTTCTATCCGGCAAATTATAATGGATATACCCAGTTGTCTGAAAATGGCCGTATTACCGTTAAAGCTCCTGTAGGATATGTTATAGATTCACTCTATACAGGTACTGTGGGTGTAGCCTCAGATAATGGATTTAAAAAGTCAACCAAGGATGTACAGTCATACTTTAACTATACTGTTCACCACGGACGTAATGAAGCTTCCATTACCTTTAATGGAACCAAGGTTGACAACACAGGTAAGCCTACTTACCACGATGTTCCCCGTATTAAGGTTTGGTTGAGCAAAATTGTTGCTCCTGAGGGTGAAATTTCAACTGATCCTGCTGAAGCAATAATTGAGAAGATTCCTGCCGGCGGTTACCGCGTAAGCATCAAGATGCCTGCTGACTGTCACCTGTACTATCATCACAATTCAGTATCCGGTGCTTCTTTCGGCCCTGCCCGTGTTGTTGATCATGGTGACTTTGAAGTTGCTAATGTGGGAGATAATGATGTTCATACATTTGAAGTTCCCTCAGAGGGTCAGGTTACTTATTACGGTTACCACAGTGCAACTGACACCAAGGGCACTGAACAGCCCCTGATGGTAAGTGATGAATTTGTCACCACCGGTGTTGACAACATCCTGATTGACTCTGCCGAGGAGGGTGTTTACTACAACCTCCAGGGTCTGCGCGTTGAAAATCCCGGCGCAGGCGTTTACATCCGCGTCGTTAACGGCCAGGCTGTTAAGGTAGTTCTCTAAAGATAAGAAACCCCAAGCACCATCCCGGTGCTCCATCACAAAGGCACGCCCCTCCGGTAGGGACGTGCCTTTGGCACGTAACGTGGGTTGTTTTTCTTTTGATATTTTCAGGATTTATGTGTAATTTTGCAGGGAAAAGTAAAAAATCAATCCAAGCGTGGACACAAAGTATATTTTTGTTACCGGCGGTGTGGTGTCTTCATTAGGTAAAGGCATAATATCCTCATCGCTGGCTTGTCTGCTGAAAGCAAGAGGCTTCCGGGTCACCATACAGAAGTTTGATCCCTATATCAATATTGATCCGGGGACTCTGAATCCGTATGAACACGGGGAATGCTATGTTACTGAGGACGGTCATGAGGCTGACCTTGATTTAGGTCACTATGAGCGCTTTACCAATACCCGCACTTCTCGTGCCAACAATGTCACCACGGGCCGTATTTACCAGAGCGTGATTGACAAGGAGCGGCGCGGTGATTACCTGGGCAAGACCGTGCAGATTGTTCCCCATATCACGGATGAAATCAAGCGGAATGTCATGTTCTTAGGCAAGACGGGCCGCTATGACTATGTCATCACCGAGATAGGCGGCACGGTGGGCGATATTGAGTCGCTGCCGTACCTGGAGGCTGTGCGTCAGCTCCGCTGGGAGTTGGGACGTGACAGTCTGTGCATCCATCTGACCTATGTCCCCTATATTGCGGCGGCCAAGGAGCTCAAGACCAAGCCCACTCAGCACTCCGTCAAGGCCCTCCAGGAAGTGGGTATCCAGCCGGATATCCTGGTGCTCCGCACAGAAAAGGAGATCTCCCCGGAGATGCGGCGCAAGATTGCCCTGTTCTGTAATGTGGCACCTGACTCCGTAATACAGTCCAAGGACGTCAATTCAATATACAAGGTTCCCCTGAATATGCATGCCCAGCACCTGGATGAGATTGTGCTGCGCAAGACAGACGTCCCCGTTGAGGGCGAGCCCAAGATGGACCGCTGGCTGGAGTTCATCGAGAAGATGGACACCGCAGAGGAGACCGTCAACATCGGCATCGTGGGCAAGTATGTTGAGCTTCAGGATGCTTACAAGAGTATCTCCGAGAGCCTGTTCCATGCCGCCACATATGCCCGTCACCGCCTCAACCTGGTTTACATCCATTCAGAAAAGGTGAATGAGGATAATGTGGAAGAGAAACTTGCCGGGCTTGACGGCGTGGTAGTAGCGCCGGGATTCGGGCAGCGCGGCATAGAGGGCAAGTTTGTGGCCATCCGGTGGTGCAGGACCCATGACATACCGTGCTTCGGTATCTGCCTGGGCATGCAGTGCATGGTCATAGAGTTTGCCCGCAACGTACTGGGCATGAAGGATGCCAATTCCACAGAAATGGACCATGCCACGCCGTATCCGGTCATAGACCTGATGGATGAGCAGAAAAGCATCTCCAATATGGGCGGCACCATGCGCCTGGGTGCATATGACTGCCACCTTGACGCGGACAGCAAGACCGCCGCAGCATACGGCAGCACAGAAATCCGTGAGCGTCACCGTCACCGCTTTGAGTTCAACGGCCGCTACCGCAGCGAGTTTGAGCAGGGCGGCATGAAGTGCGTCGGCACCAATCCCGCCACCGGGCTGGTGGAGGTGGTTGAGCTGCCGGAGCACCGCTGGTTTGTGGGTACGCAGTATCATCCGGAGTATTCCTCCACCGTACTGAGCCCGAGCCCGATATTCCGCGCCTTCATCGAGGCCGCAATTGTGAAACATGATGAGCAGACCATGCTCCAATCCTCAAAATAATGGACAAAAACACACTTACCGGGCTGGCTCTGATTGCGGCCATCATGTTCGGTTTCTATTTCTGCAATCAAAAGCCCCAGGAACGCAAGGCTGATGAAAGCCCTGCCACTGAGACCCTGGCTGAGACAGAAACACAGCAGACCATGCCCCTGCTTGCCGGCGACAGCGCCACCATAGCGGAGGCAGTGCGTCAGGCCGGCACGCTGATGGCTGACGGTGCCGTGAGCGTCAATAACGGCGCCGTGAACCTGAGCATCACAGACGGACATCTGAACGGAACCGTCAAGGTGGGTGATGAGGATGTGGATATTGACAATGTATTCAATCCCCAGAGCACCCTGACCGGCACCACCCGCACCGATGCCCTGCGCGCCCTGAGGCAGTTTGCCTCAGACGCCATGCGTTATCAGGGCTTCTCACGCCATATGGGCGGCGAGAACCGGGAGATTACCCTGGCCAATAATGTCCTGAGCCTTACGCTGAACACCCGCGGCGGAATGATAAGCTCCGCCACACTGCTCAACCCCAAGTACCGCACCGAGGTGGGCGGTGATACCGCTCAGGTTTCACTTTTCCATGCGGATACGGATTCTTATGCCTTTACATTCTTCACCGCTGACCAGCAGATAAACACAGCCAACCTGAACTTTGAAGCCACCGTGCAGGGAGATACCACAGTGATAATGGCACTCCATCCTGCCGAGGGCGCCAGCTGGGAAATCCGTTACACCCTTGCACCGGACAGTTACCTGGTGCGCATGGAGCTGTGTCAGCAGGGCATGGAGGGCATTCTGCCTGCCAATACCTCAAACATTGAGCTGACTTGGCACCAGAAGATGATGCGCAATGAACTGGGCCGTACATTTGAGGAACGCAACAGCGCCATTTATTATAAATATATTGGAGAAAGTCCTGATGACCTTTCCTCATCAAGCAACAAGAGCAAGAGCCTGAACGGACGCCTGCGCTGGGTGGCTTTCAAAAACCAGTTCTTCTCCAGTGTGCTGATTGCCCGCAATCAGCTCAGCACAGCGGAACTGACCAGCACCGTGCTCAAGGATGATCCTGTTTATCTGAAGGACATGACCATGACTGCCACCGCCCCGTACAGTCATGCAGACGGCACCGCTGCCGCCTTTGACTTCTATCTGGGCCCCAACGACTATCCGCTGCTGTCCTCCCTGGACAAGAAGCTTGACCTGGGCGAGGACATGGACCTGACCCGCCTCATCCCCCTGGGCTGGGGAATTTTCCGCTGGATCAACACACTGATTGTTATTCCGGTGTTTGACTTCCTGGGAAAATATATTGCCAATTACGGCATCATCATCCTGCTGCTGACCATCTTTATCAAGCTGATCATCTTCCCCTTCACTTTCAAGAGCTTCAAGAGCCAGGCCAAGATGCGCGCCCTTGCGCCGGACATCAAGGCCATTAACGAGAAGTATCCCGGAGCGGAGAACCAGATGAAGCGCAGCCAGGAAACCATGGCGCTTTACAGCCGCGCCGGCGCCAGCCCCTTCTCCGGCTGTCTGCCCATGCTGCTGCAGATGCCCGTGCTGATTGCCATGTTCTCCTTCTTCCCCTCCGCCATAGAGCTGCGCGGCCAGTCCTTCCTGTGGGCACATGACCTCTCTGCACCTGACTCCATCCTGACCCTGCCGTTCACAATCCCGTTCTACGGCAACCATGTGAGCCTGTTCTGCCTTCTGATGACAGCCGTTAACGTAATTTACATCCGCCTGTCCATGAGCTCACAGCCGGATACCGGCATGCCGGGCATGAAGATGATGCAGTACCTGATGCCTGTCATGTTCCTGTTTATCTTCAATGACTATGCCTCCGGCCTGAGTTACTATTACTTCCTGTCACTGCTGATCACCATTGTCCAGACCTGGGTGTTCCGCCACTTTACAGATGATGACAAGCTGCGTGCACAGATGGCCGAGAACGCACGTAACCCCAAAAAGAAGAAAGGCTTCATGGCCCGCCTTGAAGAAGCGTCCCGCCAGGCCCAGGCCGCACAGCGCGCCCAGCAGGAAGCCAATGACCGCCGCGCACGCCGTCGCCGTTAAATCACCAATGACCAATCTATCCTTATCTATGAAACACTTTATATTAGCCGCCCTCGCAGCCGCTCCTCTGATGGCCTCCGCCTCCGGCACCATCACCATGCAGGGCAAAACATTCCGCACCGATACAGTGGCGCATTACACCATTGCTCCCGGTACGACACATACACACCTGACCCTGACGGCAGACGGCCGCACCGTGCAGGTCTATGCCTTGACACTTGACCGCAGCGTCGGCGCCCCCGCCGGCGTGCAGACACGCGTGCTCATGGGCAAGGACCAGTGCCAGACTGCTGAGAGCATGACCTCCATGGCACAGCGTCACAGCAATGACTCCCGCCGCTATCTCTGCGGTGTGAACGGTGACTTCTTCATCACCTCATCATTTGCAGGTAATCATCCCCTCGGCAACGCCATCCTGGGTTATCCCAATATGGCCTGCGCAATTGACGGCACCCTGGCTGCCCCTGACATGATTGACGCCGTTTCACATAACAGCGCCCTGATGATCAGCAACGAAGGCGGCGCATGGATCGATGCCCCCAAGATTGCCGTGAAAATCCTCAATAATGACGGAAGCACGGTGGTCAATTCAGAGGCCATCAATTACCCCCTGGGTGAGGGCAAGGTGACCGTGTACAACCGTTATAATGGCGCTAGCACCCGCACCGCAGCGGGCACACGTGAGATTGCACTGGTGATGGACCAGGCTTCAAAGTGGCAGTTCAACAAGAGCATAAAGTTCCATGTTACCGGTTCATGGAGCACTGCCGGAAATATGGCTATTCCTGAAAACGGAATAGTTATCTCCGCATCCCCCTCATATTCCAATGAATTCATCAACTCCCTGGAGGAAGGTACAATTGTCAAGCTCAAGACAAACATCACCCTCCCTACTTATGACAACCTCAAGCCCTCTGTTGATGAGATGATAGGCGGTGATGTCCGCATCCTCAATAACGGAGTGGTGACCACTGAGGCCATCCGCTGGATCAATACTCCCGGCAGCCAGTATCCCCGCTCCCTGACAGGTATTTCAGAGGACGGAAATGTGGTGGTTATGGCAGCGGTTGACGGCGGTTCCACCCTTTCATCCGGCGTGTCTTACTATGAGGCAGCTGACCTGATGGCCGCCCTGGGATGTTATAACGCCCTTGATCTTGACGGCGGCGGCTCCACAGCCATGTACACCCGTCATGCCGGAATTGTGAACCGTCCGCGTGACGGCTCCGAGCGCGCAATCGGTAATGCACTTTACTTTGCCATTGACGCCCCGGCCAACAATACACTGACTTCAATTGCCTTTGCGCGTCACGCCATCCGCATCCCGCAGTTCGGCAGTTATGCTCCCGTCCTGATGGGTTATAACGCCAACGGTGAACTGATGAACACAGACCTGGGCTCTGATTTCACCCTGACCGCTCCCTCCGGCCTGGAAATAAACGGCAATACAGTTACCGGCGTAACCCCCGGCTGCTATGCCCTGACCGCTACTTTCAACGGCCTGACAGCCACAGTGCCCGTGGCAGTGGTGGAAGTTGAGAACGCCGCATTTGCAGCTGACAATATTGTAATTGATGCCGCCCACGCATACACCCTCCCGCTGACAGCCACTGTTGACGGAGAGGACATGCCCCTTGACCCCAAGGCATTCTCATGGACATCTTCAGCTGAGGATGTCATCACAATTGATGCACAGACCGGAGAGATGACCGCCCTGAAAAACGGTTCCTCCACCATCACCGCCACACGCGGAGATATTGTGCTCACCGCCACTGTGAACGTGCAGATTGCCGGGGCACCCTTCCTGCCCCTGGAGGCTGAGTTTGACCTTTCAACCTGGAAGCTCACCCGCTCCGGTCTGGGAACTGACGCGGCTGTGACAGTGGATGAAAACGGTGTTTACCATATCAGTTTCACCATCTCCAATCCCCGCGCACCCAAGTTTACCCTGGCCAAGACAATTGCCGTTTACGGCCGCCCTGACCGCATGACAGCCACCATCGTTCCTATGGGCACAACAGTGAAGGCCTTCAATGTGGCACTGCGCACATCACTTGACAGCCGTCCCACCACACTGAGCGCCAAGAACCTGAGCGCTACAGAAACAACTGATGTGGTGTGGAACATGGCGGAAGAACTTGACATTGATAATCAGGGCGCATACCCGCTTCTGTTCTCCCAGTTCAGCATTGAACCCGGCACAGGAGCCGACGGCGGAAACGCCTGTGCCCTCCAGATTCATAATCTCGGATTTGAATATGACTCCCATGCCTCCGGTGTGGATAACGTGATTGTGGACACAGAGGAAATACCCGTGATTGTGTGCGGAGATACCGTCACTTCACCCTCAGCCACATCCATCGCCATCTATAATCCTGCGGGAGTGCTGGTGAGCGCCGGCACAAACTCTGCGGTGATTCCCGGAAACGGTGTGTATATAGTAAAGGTGAGCGGCTCAGGCACGCGTACCGTTAAAATATGCAGATAAACCTCTCAATCAGAGTATAAACAATCAAACAGGACAGAAATATGAACAGCATCTCCAATCGTGTGGCCTCACTTGCCGCCTCCCAGACCCTTGCCATGTCCCAGAAGAGTAACGAGCTCAAGGCTCAGGGAATTGATGTAATCAATCTCTCCGTGGGAGAGCCGGATTTCCATACCCCTGATCACATCAAGGCAGCCGCCATCCGCGCAATTGAAGATAACTATTCATTTTATACCCCTGTTCCCGGTTACCTTTCACTGCGCAAGGCCATTGTGGATAAACTCAGCCGTGAGAACGGACTGAGCTACGCTCCGGAGCAGATAGTGGTGGGTAACGGCGCCAAGCATGCCCTGGCCAATGTTCTGCTCACCACCGTCAACCCCGGTGATGAAGTGATAATCCCCACCCCGGCGTGGGTGAGTTATCTGGAGCTTGTAAAACTGGCGGAGGGAACGCCTGTGACCGTTCCTACCGGCATTGAAAGTAATTTCAAGCTGACAGCTGAGCAGCTCTCCGCTGCAATCACGGAGCGCACCCGGGCCATCATCATGTGTTCTCCGTCCAATCCCACGGGAAGCGTATATACACGTGAGGAACTCCAGGCCCTGGTGGATGTTCTTGCCGGTCACCCTGAAATTCTGGTGATTGCAGACGAGATTTATGAGCATATACTTTATACGGGCAAGCCGTTTGTGTCCCTGGCCTCTTTCCCGGAGATTTCAGACCGCACCGCCGTGATAAACGGAGTTTCCAAAGCTTATGCCATGACAGGCTGGCGCATAGGTTACTGCGCACTTCCCGCACCACTGGCCAAGGCAGTAACCAAACTGCAGGGGCAGATGACATCCGGCGCCTCCAGCATTGCCCAGAAAGCGGCTGAGGCCGCTTACACCGGGCCGCAGGAGTGCGTTGAAGAGATGCGCCGGGCTTTTGAGCGCCGCCGCAATCTTGTGGTGGAACTGGCGCGGCAGATTCCGGGACTGGAAGTGAACGAGCCCCAGGGCGCCTTCTACCTCTTTCCCAAAGTGGACAGCTACTTCGGGAAATCTGACGGCGAGCGCGTGATAAAGGATTCCAATGACCTGGCCATGTTCCTGCTTGAAAAGGCACATGTGGCCACAGTGGGCGGCGCCGCATTCAGCGCACCTGAATACCTGCGCCTCAGTTACGCCACCTCTGATGAAAACCTCCGCACGGCCCTCTCCCGTATATCCTCAGCACTGTCAACACTCAGATAAGTACATATAGATAAAGCTATTCCATGCAGGCAGCAAAACGAGCCGTACTTGAACTTGCAGACGGCACAAGATTTGAAGGACTGAGCTTCGGTTATGAAGGCTCAACCTCCGGGGAGGTGGTGTTCAACACCGCCATGACCGGCTATCCTGAATCTCTGACAGACCCATCATATGAAGGTCAGATTCTGATCACCACATTTCCACAGCTTGGAAATTATGGTGTGCCTCCCAAAGAAGGTGCTCCCACAATGAGAAAATATTATGAGGGCGGCCGAATACACTGCCGGGCTATAGTGGCTCAGGACTATGCATATCATCACAGTCACTGGCTGGCCAACCGCTCCCTTGCCGACTGGCTCAAGGAGGAAAAAATCCCCGGAATCTATGGTATTGATACCCGCGCCCTGACCAAGCACCTGCGTGAGCATGGTTCTATGTTGGGGCGTATTACCGTTGAGGGCACAGAGCCCGTTGAGTTCTATGACCCCAACGCTGAGAACCTCATTGCCATTACATCCTGCACGGAACCCATTGTTTATGACAGCCTTGAGGCTCCGGAATATCCTTACGACCCGTCACAGCCCCTGCCTGATGACAAACCCCTGGTGGTGCTGGTGGACTGCGGCATCAAGCACAATATCATCCGCTGCCTGCTGCGCCGCGGCGTGAGGGTGATCCGCGTTCCCTGGGATTATGATTTCACATCCATTCCTTACGACGGCCTATTCATCAGCAACGGTCCCGGAAATCCGGACTTTGCCTCAGCCACTGTAGAGAATATCCGCAAGGCCATTGAGATTGGCCGTCCCATCTGCGGAATCTGCATGGGTAATCAGCTTCTGGCCAAGGCGGCCGGCGCAAACACTTATAAACTCAAATACGGCCATCGCAGCCATAATCAGCCGGTGCGTCGTGTTGGTACCAACAAGTGTTATATCACTTCACAGAACCACGGTTTTGCCGTTGATGACAGCGCGCTTCCGGCAGACTGGGAACCTCTGTTCATCAATATGAACGACGGAACCAACGAGGGAATCCGCCATAAGAGCAAACCGTTCTTCTCCGCTCAGTTCCACCCGGAGGCTTCAAGCGGTCCCAGAGATACAGAGTTCCTTTTTGATGAATTTGTCTCACTGATTCAATAATATCACTCCATGGAAAAGTGTAAGAAAGTGCTGCTCCTTGGCAGCGGAGCGTTAAAGATCGGCGAGGCCGGTGAATTTGATTACTCAGGAGCGCAGGCGCTTAAGGCTCTCAGAGAGGAAGGTCTGGAGAGCATACTTATCAATCCCAATATTGCCACAGTGCAGACCTCCGAGGGTATGGCTGACCGCATTTACTTTCTGCCGGTCACACCTTACTTTGTGGAGCGTGTGATTGAGCGTGAGCGTCCTGACGGTATTCTGCTTGCTTTCGGCGGTCAGACGGCCCTCAACTGCGGTGTGGAACTGTTCCGCAGCGGCGTGCTTGAAAAATACGGAGTGAGGGTGCTGGGTACTCCCATCCAGGCTATTATTGACACCGAGGACCGCGAGTTCTTTGTGGAGAAACTCAATCAGATAGATGTCAAGACCATCAGCAGTGAGGCGGTGGAGTCAGTTGAAGATGCCCTCAAGGTGGCCAACCGTCTCGGTTATCCCGTAATTGTCCGTGCGGCATATGCACTCGGAGGCCTCGGCAGCGG
The DNA here is from genome assembly GCA_964571405.1 of uncultured Bacteroides sp. GTDB lineage: Bacteria > Bacteroidota > Bacteroidia > Bacteroidales > Muribaculaceae > CAG-873. Next base: position 14,913 of record CAZNBD010000020.1, read on the forward strand.
ATTCTGCGATGATGATACTCAGCTGAAGGCTCTGGTGGAAAAGGCTCTTTCATTTGCTCCCCAGGTGCTGGTGGAGAAATCCCTCAAGGGCTGGAAGGAAGTGGAATATGAAGTGGTGCGTGATGCGTATGATAACTGCATCACCGTCTGCAATATGGAGAACTTTGACCCCCTGGGAATTCACACAGGTGAGAGTATAGTTGTTGCTCCGTCACAGACTCTTTCCAATGATGATTACCATTTTCTCCGCTCCCTGGCCATAAAGATTATCCGCCATATAGGAATAGTGGGTGAGTGTAACGTTCAGTACGCATTTGACCCCAACAGCATGGATTACAGGGTGATTGAGGTAAACGCCCGCCTGTCACGTTCCTCTGCCCTTGCCAGTAAGGCAACCGGTTATCCGCTGGCATTCGTTGCAGCCAAGTTGGCCTTGGGTTACGGACTGTTTGACCTTAAGAACTCTATAACCCGCTGCACCTCGGCATTCTTTGAGCCGGCTCTTGATTATGTTGTGGTCAAGATACCCCGCTGGGACCTCGGTAAGTTCCACGGTGTTGACCGCCACATAGGATCATCCATGAAGAGCGTCGGTGAGGTTATGGCCATTGGACGCACTTTTGAGGAGGCTATTCAGAAAGGACTGCGAATGATTGGTCAGGGCATGCATGGATTTGTGGGAAACCGAGACATGCACATAAAGGATCTTGAGGAAGCACTGAAAAGCCCTACGGACAGACGTGTCTTTGCCATAGCCCATGCCATGACACACGGCTGGAGCGTGGACCGTATTCATGAGCTGACCAAGATTGACCGCTGGTTCCTCTATAAACTGATGAATATAGTGGACACGGATGCGGAACTGCAGAAGTATAATAATTTGGAGCAACTGCCTGATCTACTGCTTAAGCAGGCCAAGGAACAGGGCTTCTCTGATTTCCAGGTGGCACGCTCAGTGTTCAAGAACCTTGACGGCGGGGCGCATGACGCGGCCCTGAAAGTCCGCTTCCATCGCCTTGGACTCGGTATAAAACCCGTTGTAAAACAGATAGATACTTTGGCGGCCGAATATCCCGCCCAGACCAATTACCTTTATCTGACTTATAACGGCGTTGAGAATGACGTTGATTATCAGGGAGACCACCGTTCTGTAATAGTCCTTGGCTCAGGCGCATACCGTATCGGTTCCTCAGTTGAGTTTGACTGGTGCAGCGTGAATGCCATGATGACAGCCCGCAAGCAGGGATGGCGCAGTGTGATGATAAACTATAATCCGGAGACAGTCTCCACGGATTATGACATGTGTGAGCGTCTCTATTTTGATGAGCTCACCTTTGAGCGCGTGATGGATATAATTGAACTGGAGAATCCTCACGGAGTGATACTTTCAGTGGGCGGACAGATACCCAACAACCTTGCCACCCGCCTTGATGCCGCACGTGTAAATATCTTAGGTACCTCAGCATCCAATATTGACCGCGCCGAGGACCGCCACAAGTTCTCCGCCATGCTTGACGGCCTGGGAATTGATCAGCCCAGATGGCGTGAGCTCACATCATATGATGATATCCAGGAGTTTGTGGAGGAAGTAGGCTTCCCGGTTCTTGTCCGTCCTTCATATGTACTCTCAGGAGCAGCCATGAATGTATGCTCCAATGAGGATGAACTCAAACGCTTCCTTGAACTGGCTGCCAACGTCAGCAAGGAGCACCCCGTTGTTGTCTCTGAATTCATTCAGTATGCCAAGGAGATAGAGATGGACGCTGTGGCAGAGAACGGAGAAATCAAAGCATATGCCATCAGCGAACACATTGAATTTGCAGGCGTTCATTCCGGTGACGCCACCATTCAGTTCCCCCCGCAGAAACTGTATGTGGAGACCATGCGCAGAATTAAGAAAGTGGCAGGGCAGATTGCGTCCGCTCTTCAGATTTCCGGTCCGTTCAACATCCAATTCCTTGCCAAAAACAATGACATCAAGGTCATTGAATGTAACTTGCGTGCATCACGCAGCTTCCCCTTTGTCTCCAAGATTCTTAAAATCAATTTCATAGACCTTGCCACCCGCATCATGCTCGGACTTGATGTGGCCAAACCTGAAAAGAGTGCCTTTGACCTGGATTACGTGGGAGTCAAGGCCTCACAGTTCAGTTTCTCACGCCTGGGAGGGGCAGACCCCGTTTTAGGTGTTGATATGGCTTCCACCGGTGAGGTGGCCTGCATAGGAGATGACACGGATGAGGCAATCCTGAAGAGCCTGTTGGCTGTGGGAATCCGTGTACCTGAAAAGGGAGTACTTCTCAGCACCGGTTCACCGCGTCAGAAAGCCGATATGCTTGACGCAGCCCACATACTGCACAAGGCCGGACTCCCCATTTACGCCACCGGAGGCACATGCCAGTTCCTGCAGGAAAACGGAATTCCGGCCACACGCGTTTACTGGCCTTCCACACCTGAACTCAAGCCTCAGGCGCTGGATCTGCTGCATAATCATGAGGTGGATATGGTGGTTAATATTCCCAAGAATTTTACGGGAACAGAGCTCAGCAACGGACGCCGTATCCGCCGCGCAGCCATTGACCTCAACATTCCTCTGCTGACAAATTCCCGTCTGGCCTCAGCCTTTATCCGTGCGTTCACCGCACTGCCTCTGGATAAAATTCAGATAAAAAGTTGGCAGGAATATTAAAAAAATGTTATCTTTGTGCCGAAACCGTCAGAATCATCATTATCATGAAAAAAGTAATCCTTTCCGGCCTGCTGCTGAGTGCCCTCGCTGCCGGTGCCTCACAATCGCCTCTGTGGCTGAGAGATGTCAAGATTTCACCATCCGGTGACAGAATTGCTTTCACTTATAAAGGAGACATCTATACCGTTCCGGTTTCCGGAGGGCAGGCACTGCGTCTGACCTCCCAGAGCACATATGAGGCCAATCCCGTTTGGAGCCCGGACGGAAAGACAATTGCTTTTGCTTCTGACCGCAACGGCAACTTTGACGTGTTCACAGTGGCTGCCGACGGCACCTCAGGTGATTGGAACCGTCTCACTTTCAATTCCGCTTCTGAAATACCGGAGGCGTTCAGCCCTGACGGCCGCAGCGTTTACTTCTCTGCCTCCATCCAGGACCCCGCCTCCAGCGCACAGTTCCCCACTTCCCGTCTGACAGAACTTTACTCTGTTGATTTGCAGGGTACTGCACCGGTGCAGGTACTTGCCACTCCGGCCAAAAACATCAGCTGGGCCCCTGACGGCCGTAGTTTTGTATATGAGGATGTCAAGGGCTTTGAGGACGTATGGCGCAAACATCATACCTCTTCCGTGACACGTGATATCTGGCGCTACACTCCTTCCACAGGACAGCATACGCGCCTGGTTGACCGTCCCGGAGAAGACCTCAGCCCGGTTGATGCCGGTGACGCCCTGTACTTTCTGAGTGAACGCGCACCGCAGACATCCCAGAACGTTTACCGTGCTCCTGCAGGTAACTACTCTGAAGCTCAGCCGGTGACAAACTTCAGCACTCATCCCGTGCGTTTTCTTTCACGTGCTGAAGACGGTACGCTTGCGTTTACATATGACGGCGAGATTTATACCCTCGGAGCGGGTGCTTCCACACCTTCAAAGGTCAATATAAGCATCAATGCAGATTACCTCAATGAGCCTGAGACCCTGGTGAGCACACGCGGCGGAAGACGCGCCACCGTTTCTCCAAACGGTAAAAATGTGGCATTCCTGTATCGTGGTGATGTCTTTGTGACAAGCACGGATTACAGCACCACCAAGCAGATCTCAGATACTCCTGAGGCAGAAACCGACCTTACCTGGGGTAATGACAGCACACTTTACTATACCTCAGAGCGCGGCGGAAAATATAATATTTACCGTGCAACAGCGCGCCGGGGCAGTGCGGAGCATGATCTCACACATGCCACTGTCATTGATGAAGAACCTCTCTTTACTGCAGACGGCCATGAACGCACAGCTCCCCGCCTGAGTCCAGACGGCAAGAAACTGGCCTTTATACTGGACCGTAACAAACTCGCAGTCAAGGACCTGGAGAGCGGACGTGTTAAACTGCTGACAGACGGAAGCACCTTCCGCCAGCGCGGTGGCCGCTTCTATTACAGATGGAGCCCTGACTCAAAGTGGATTGCTCTTGAGATTGTTGACCATCATCATGACCCGTACACGGATGTGGCCATCATCAATGTAACAGACGGAACTCTGACCAACATAACAGAGAGCGGATACTTTGACGCAGAACCCAAATGGGTGCTTGACGGTAATGCACTTCTCTTTGCCACAGAGCGTTACGGTATGCGTAACCATGCTTCATGGGGCTCACAGATGGATGAGATGATTGTTTTCATGAACCAGGAGGCCATGGATCATTTCCTCAAATCCAAGGAACAGCTTGAAGTTGAGGGCCTTGAAACAGTGCTGGAGCGTGACGGTGACATAAATGTTGAAATTGACGGAATTTCAGATCGTCAGGTTCGCCTCACACCTTTCAGCACGGATCTGCGTGATGCCATCCTCAGCGCTGACGGTGAGACACTTTACTATATCACTGAGGCTGATGACGGTTCATTTATCTGGGAACTTGATATAAAGGAAGAAGACCTGACAATGAAGCGCCGCATCTCAGATGACTCAGCTGTATTTGATGCAAGTGCTGACGGCAAGAATCTGTTCCTGTTCGGTGACAGTTTCCAGAAATTTGGAAGCAGCCTGAAACCCATTTCTTACCGAGCCGTAAAACGACTTGACCCGGCCGCCGAGCGTGAGTTCATGTTTGACAATATGGCTCGTGAGGAACGTGAAAGATTTTATACAGCGGATATGCACGGTGTGGACTGGGACCGAATGACACAGGATTACCGCCGCTTCCTGCCTCATATCAATAACAATTATGATTTTGCAGAACTTCTCAGTGAGATACTCGGGGAACTGAATGTCAGCCATACCGGCGGACGCTTCCGCTCCTCATCCGATACCAAGGTGGATGACCGCACCGCTTCATTGGGCCTGCTGTATGATATGACTTATACAGGTCCGGGCGCACGTATATCCGAGGTACTGCGCCGCAGCCCCATGCGTGCCGCAGATCCGGAAATAGCTGCCGGTGATATTATTGTGGCCATAAACGGAACACCTGTAACAGCCCAGATGCCGCTGACCAATCTGATGAACGAGCTTTCCGGCCGCCGTACGCTGGTGACAGTACGTAATTCAGCCGGAGCAGAACGTCAGGTTGTGGTACGTCCCGTAAGCCGCGGCGCTGAAAATGAAATGCTGTATGACCGCTGGACACGCGCCCGCGCCGCCACAGTTGACAGCCTCAGCGGAGGACGCCTCGGTTATGTTCATATCGAGAGCATGGATGATGAGTCATTCCGCCGCGTTTACTCTGACCTGCTGGGTAAATATAATGACCGTGAGGGTGTGGTGGTTGATATACGCTGGAACGGCGGAGGCCGCCTCCATGAGGATATTGAGGTACTTCTTTCAGGTGAGAAATATTTTGAGCAGGAAGTGCGTGGTGACCGCACATGTGATATGCCTTCACGCCGCTGGAACAAGCCCTCAATCATGATTATGAGTGAGGCCTGTTACTCCAATGCCCACGGAACTCCCTGGGTTTATTCTCACCGCGGAATCGGTAAGCTGGTTGGTATGCCCGTTCCCGGCACCATGACATCAGTTAACTGGGTGACAATGCAGGATCCCACATTGATTTACGGAATCCCGGTGGTCGGTTACAGACTTCCTGACGGATCAGTTCTGGAAAACAGTCAGCTTGAACCGGATATACGCGTGGAGAATCTTCCGTCCGACCTTGTGAACGGACGTGATGCGCAACTTGAGACAGCGGTTCGTGAACTCCTAAACCAGATAGACGCTCAATGAAGATTATAGCCGAGAGTTCAACCACGCGCACTGAATGGGCGCTCGTGGAGGGTAACCGCATTGTGGAACATGCTTTCACCACCGGTATCAATCCCTTCTTCCAGACACGCCGTGAGATTTCCCACTGCATACGTCTGGAACTGGATGAGGTTTTCTTCAGACGCCGCTGGGAACATGTGTATTTTTACTGCGCCGGCTGTTCCAGTCAGGAGAAACGCAAGATTGTGGAGAGTTCCCTTGTGGCTCAGTTCAAGACTTATACCACAGTTGAATCAGACTTGCTCGGAGCTGCACGCGGTCTGCTGGTCAGGGAGTCAGGACTTGCCTGCATATTGAGCTCAGGCTCAAACTCATGTCTGTATAACGGACAGGAAATTGTCAAGAACGTACCGCCTTTGGGTTATATATTGGGTGACGAGGGCTCGGGAGCATATATAGGCAAACTGCTCATATCCGATATGCTCAAGGGTATAGCGCCTGAACATCTGATCAAAGCTTTCTATGAGCGCTTTATGATCACTCCCACAGTTCTGATGGAGGAAGTGTACCGTAATCCCTTGCCGTCCCGTACACTGAGCAGATACTCCACCTTCCTGGCGGATTATAAGAATGACCCGTATGCGTATAACCTTGTGTACCAGTCGTTCATCAAGTTCTTTGAACGCAATGTGGCATTTTATGATTATCAGACACAGCCGGTGAGCTTTGTGGGTAATACCTGTACTCTGTTCCAGGATATACTTGAGAAGGCTGCGGCTGATTTCGGAGTCAATATAGCCAAGATAACGCGTTACTCCATGCCCGGACTTGTGGAATATCACGCCCGGGACTGATGCGCCGCTTACTTTATATCATCTTTTTCTGCGCGGTCATGGTACTGGCCGCGGCCGCTGATGTTTTTGACCGCCACGGAGCCATGGTACGCTGTGGTGATGAGCCGGTTATAAGATTTGTCTTCTCAGCTGACTCAGCATTTGAGGGAGCGACCGTTGCACTGGACGCTCTTGAAGCCCGAGGACTGCTTGCGTCCTTCTTCTTTACAGGTAATTTTCTGGAACGCCCTGAGAACAAGGATATTATAGAGAGAATAATTCGGGGCGGGCATTATGTGGGTCCTCACAGTTACGGTCATCTTCTGTATGCGGACTGGGATGAGGCTCCAACGCCGCTTGTCGCACCGGACAGCCTGCTGCGGGACCTCCGTGCCAACCTTGCGCTCCTTTCGGAAACAGGAGTTGATACAGCCCGGGTGAAATACTATATGCCTCCGTACGAATGGATAGCGGCCTCACAGTCCCGTCTGATTTCTGACAGCCTCAGGATTACGGTGATAAATCCCACTCCCGGCCTGCAGGTGTACAGGGATTATACCACTCCGGATATGGCTGATTATCACAGCTCTGACAGCCTGTTGACACAGCTGTATGAATTTGAACGTACACGTTCCCTGCGCGGTGCCATCTTTATTGTGCACTTGGGAACCCATCCTGACCGGACAGATAAGTTTTACCGTTATCTTCCGGAAATAATTGATTCCCTGACAGCATTGGGATATAGATTTGAACGATTTTGACAAATAATGTTAATGAAGCGCAAAGCACCCCCGGCGAGTTGTTTCCTTTATAAATAAATTTCTAATTTTGCGCTAAATTTAAAATTGACCAAATGAAGCAGATTCAAGTTATCAACAACGGTGTTACAGGCACAGTGAGCCTGTCAGACATTGAAGCCCTTGGCACAGAGGCCAAGGAAGGACTTACAAAACTTGTTGACGGCACAGGAGCCGGTAATGATTTCTTAGGCTGGGTAAAACTTCCTTCAGAAACCACACAGGAACTCCTGGATGATATACAGGCCACCGCAGCCTCTCTCCGTGAAAAGTGTGATTATGTTGTTGCCATCGGTATTGGCGGCAGTTATCTCGGAGCCAAGGCTGTAATTGAGGCACTGAGCAATAGTTTCTCAGCCTATATTCCCGGAAACGGCACAAAGGTGCTTTTTGCCGGTCAGAATATTGGTGAAGACTACATGTTTGAACTTCAGAATTTCTTGAAAGACAAGAAATTCGGTATCATAGTAATCTCCAAATCCGGAACCACAACAGAACCCGCCATTGCATTCCGTCTCCTCAAGGACCAGCTTGTTGAACAGGTGGGCCGTGAGGAAGCCTGCAAGCGTATTGTGGCCGTGACGGACGCCAAACGCGGTGCGCTCCGCAGCCTCGCTGACACAGAGGGTTATAAGACATATGTAATTGCCGACAATGTTGGCGGTCGTTTCTCAGTTCTCACACCTGTGGGTCTGCTGCCCATTGCAGTGGCCGGATTTGACATCCACGCTCTGGTGGAAGGCGCCCGTAAGATGGAGAGCGCCACTCTTGACGGCTCAAATACTGACGCACTGGTATATGCGCAGACACGTAATGCCCTGTACCGTGCCGGCAAGAAAATTGAAATTCTTGTCAACTATAATCCCAAACTCCATTTCCTGGCAGAATGGTGGAAACAGCTTTACGGTGAATCCGAGGGTAAGGACGGAAAGGGTATCTTCCCTGCAGCCGTTGACAATACCACAGACCTGCACTCAATGGGACAGTGGATTCAGGAAGGCGAACGCAGCATCTTTGAGACAGTGATTTCCGTTGATGAGACAGCTCATGAACTGCGCATCCCCGGTGACGCAGAAAACCTTGACGGACTCAATTACATTGCCGGAAAGCGCGTTGATGAAGTCAACAAGATGGCAGAGCTGGGTACACGCCTTGCCCACATGGACGGTGGAGTACCCAATATCCGCATCACCCTCCCCGCGCTGGAAGAGCAGTGGCTTGGACGTCTCATTTACTTCTTTGAGGCAGCCTGCGGTATAAGCGGTTATATGCTGGGAGTAAATCCGTTCAATCAGCCCGGTGTGGAAGCTTACAAGCGCAACATGTTCGCGCTCCTGGAAAAACCGGGATATGAGGCTGAGACTGAGGCCATCAAGAAAAGACTTTGATTGAATCTGAAATAAAATCACACGGCCCCATAGGGGTGTTTGACAGTGGCTACGGAGGACTGACAGTCCTCCGTGAGCTGCGTCGTGCGCTCCCTGACCGTGATTTTATTTACCTGGGCGACAATGCCCGTGCCCCTTACGGTACACGTTCTTTTGAGCTGGTGTACCAGTTCACACTCCAGGCCGTCCGTTATCTCTTCGGACTCGGCTGCCCGCTTGTTATATTGGCATGTAATACGGCCAGTGCCAAGGCCCTGCGCACCATTCAGCAGAAGGACCTTGATGAAATTGATCCAAGCCGACGGGTTTTGGGTGTGATACGTCCCACCGTTGAGGCCATCGGCAATACCACTGAAACGGGCTCAATAGGATTATTCGGCACGCCCGGAACAGTCACTTCCCGCTCATATGATATTGAGATTTCCAAGATGTACCCCGGCATGAAGGTATATTCCCATGCCTGCCCAATGTGGGTGCCGCTGGTGGAAAACTCAGAATACTCAGGTCCCGGAGCGGATTATTTTGTCAGAAAGGATATTAAGGCGCTCTTTAACCGGAGTGTTGAAATTGACACACTCATTCTGGGCTGCACCCATTACCCTCTGCTGCTGGATAAGATAAGACAATACCTTCCCTCATGGGTCAAAGTCCTCAGTCAGGGTGCCATTGTGGCGGAGTCCCTTGTGGATTACCTGCGCCGTCATCCTGAAATGGATGAGCGCATAACACGCGGGGGCACTGTTGAATATCTCACAACGGAGCAGGCGGAAAAATTCTCGGCACTGGCACGTCTGTTTATGGCGGAGGAACTGACAGCCCGCACCGTAACTCTCTAAAATCAGATAACAACTTTTGCAGTGCCTGCGCCTGAGCGGAGCAGGTACATTCCTGCATTGAGGGAGGAGGCGTCCAATTCAGCTGTTGGTGCCGGACAATCAGTGCGCATGATGATGCGGCCGCTCAAATCATATATTTCCACATATTCCAGAACGGCTCCTGTGCTGAGTACGTTTAAAGTACTGCCGTTACGGTAAACTGTGATTCCGTTTGCGTCAGGGACTGTATTTCCGCTGATGCCGGCCCCGATGTTGAGAGCCATTTTCAGTCCTTCAAGAACATTTAACTTACCTGCACCCCAGCGTACCTTATTGCGGTCTGCCTGATAAAAATCATCCTTGACACTTGATGCCTCAATAATCTGATGCACCTGCTCAGCAGTCAGAGAGGGGCAGGCCTGCAGCCATAAACCAATTGCTCCGGCCACAGCGGGGGTTGCCATTGATGTTCCACATTCATAATTCCAGCGGTTCATGCGCCCGGGCTCCTGAAAACGAGCCACATCTTCATCCCTTTCCTCATCACAAAAATCAGAATAAGAAGAGAAAACCCATTCACCGGGCGCAACAACATGCGGAAGCTCACGTCCGTCATACAACACGCCGTTACTGCTGAAATATGATACATCTCCCGTTACGGAGTTACTGTAACTGTGTGAACCACCGCAGAGGTTTTCCCAGGAATTGCGTGTGTCATAAGAACCGGCACACACCATGTCAGGACCGCAGGCCATTGATGAGATGGTGAATTCGGCTATGGGTGAATGATAACCGGGATTACGGCCGGCGTGAAAACGGAAATTCTCACATTCCGAGCCGCCGTCAGCGCGAGTACCCTCCGGACCTTCTATCCACAGGGCAACAGAGCGGTTTGTCTCCGGATTGGCCGCTGAGGGCATCAGGCTGAAATCAATCCAGTAATTGGGGCGGTTATTGGTTCTTTCATTGGTTGAAAAAGCTATTGCCACATGGCTATCTGTGAACTGGGATGCGAAAGCCGGATCAGCATATCCCTCAGCGGGATTGGTGCTGATTATGAAAATTCCATCCTCATCTGGAGTGACGGGGATGGTGGAATAAATCTCCCCGGTGAAATAATCAACCACGGCAATGGTGAGACGCAGGTCTGCCGCAGGTCCTCCCCACACATCCACCACACCATAATGACGCTCAACAGGATCCCAGGGGCGCAGGAAGGTGCGGTACACCGGGGCGGCCTCTGTGAAAGTATGGGAGAATGAAAGCTGATAAGCACCGTCATTACCTGCGGCCGTCACAATAATGGCGCGGTCAGAAAGAGAATTGAGGAATGCAGTTTCTTCATCCGTACCATCGCGCGGGCCTAACAGGGTACCCAATGAGAGATTGATTACACAGGGCTTGCCCTCAGATGCAGCGTAATCAGCAATGGCGGCACAGCCGGCCATTATGTTGGCGTCATAAAGCTCACCTCCGGCGGCTGCTATGGTGGCCTCAGGCATATATCCCATGTAAGGGCAGGGTGCTGTCACCGTGGTGCCGTTAGCTCCGGGCATGATAACCTCACCATCATAACTTCCGGCCAGGGTGCCGAGGGTGTGGGTGGCATGGGTCATTGAAGGGGAGTCTGTGGTAAATGCGGGGATGTCCGAGCTGCAAAGAGTATTATATGTGCCGTCATCTGAAATGAAATGGAAGAACCTGTCAAAGCGAGTGCTTCCGTCAGCTGCGCGGAAATTGATATGGTTGGGATCAAAGCCTATATCAAAAATACCGGCAATGACACCCTCGCCTCTGAAAGCCTTAGGTAAACCCGTTCCGCTGTGAACAGGTTCCAGCGCAGAGGACTGGCGTGACAGATTGTTATAAGCCTTCAGCCTGCGCGGCCGTCTTATGCTTTTAACGGCATCATTGTCCATCAGCTCACTGAGAGCTGCATTGTCAGCGGAAATGATGGCAATCCCGTTTTCATATGAAATGATGGAAGCACCGGCCTGATCAATAACGTCAGGATCATCACAGCGGACAATGAGGGATTGTGAGCCCGATTTGAGCTGCATGCCGCTTTTGTTTTCAAGGCGCATGGAGCCGTGAAGTTTGCTGAGGGAGGATGCCTCGGCATTGATATATAATGTAAAGAGGAGGCAGGCGCAGGCCATACTCCGGAGAAGAATTTTGCTCATTTGGATCATGGTGTTTTGATTCGCTTTCACGTTTCTTACTGCGAAGATAGTGAAAATAATTGTTAAATTTACTTTTTTGAGAAAAAAAGTTGCTAAAAAAGTTTTGCTGTAAAAAAAATGTGCGTAAATTTGCAGCGTTTTTGAAGCAAAAATGTTTTATTACTAAATCAAACAGAAATGAAAAAGTTAGTTCTCATGTTTGCCGTAGTACTCGGCATGTCCATGTTCTCTTGCGCTCCCAAGGCTGAAACTGAAACTGAAGCTCCCGCAGCTGAAGAAGTAGAGGTAGTTGAAGAACCCGCTGCTGAAGAAGTTGTAGCTGAAGGTGAAGAAGTAGTTGCTGAAGGTGAAGAAGCTCCCGCTGAAGAAGCTGCTCCCGCCGCTGAAGAAGCTGCTGCTGAATAATTCAAGCTATAGCGCTTAACTAACGTACGCTCACCGCTCAGGTGAGTTGTACTTACTCAAGACAATACTTGAAACATCATAAGGTCATCCGTTCTCCGGGTGACCTTTTGATGTTTTTTTTGTGATGTTTTGAAAATATGTTATTTAACATCAACTTTTTGTGTGAAATTATTACAGAAAAATTTCCGTAATTATAGAAAAAGATTTAAATTTGCCAATCCAAGTATAAACCTACTCTTAATTCTGATAATTACCATAAACAAGGAAAAGATATGGCAACACGTAAATTAAAAATCCGAGATCTAACACTGCGTGACGGACAACAGTCACTGTTTGCTACCCGTCTGAGCCAGAAGGAGATAGACAAGCTCCTGCCGTACTATGAAAACGCCGGCTTCTATATTATGGAAGTTTGGGGCGGAGCAGTGCCTGACTCAGTAATGCGTTATCTGGATGAGTCCCCCTGGACACGTCTGCGCACAGTCTCCAAGGCCATGAAAGGAAAGTCTCTTCTGAGCGCCCTTTCCCGCGGCCGTAACCTCTTCGGGTATGTTCCATATCCTGACAGTGTGCTTGAAGGTTTTTACAAGGAAGCCATCAAGGACGGCCTCAATGTGATGCGTATCTTTGATGCCCTCAATGATATAAACAACGTAAGGAACTCCATCATCATGATCAATGAACTGGGTGGAATTCCTGACGGTGCCGTATGTTATACAGTAGACCCCAAGAATGAGGTAACGGAGAAGCCGGGCTTCTTTGCCCGTCTGTTCGGCAAGAAACCCGCTGAGCCTGAAAAGATTTTCACAGACGAGTATTTTGTAAAGAAAGCTGTGGAAATGGAGAAAATCGGTGCCAAGATTATCACCCTGAAGGATATGGCCGGCCTTGTCAGCCCCCTGCGCGCCGCTTCAATCATTTCCAAACTCAAAGCTGCAGTCAAGGTTCCTGTTGACTTCCACACTCACTGCACGCCCGGTTACGGTCTGGCTTCCAGCGTGATGGCCATCATGAACGGTGTTGACATCCTGGATACCAACATATGGTGGTTTGGAGGCGGTTCAGCTGCTCCCGCCATTGAGCTGATTTACATCTTCTGTCAGAAACTTGGAGTGGAGATGGAAGCTGACATGAAGGCTGTGGGTGAAATCCGCACACACCTGCGCGCTGCCCGTGAGAGCCTCAAGGCCTTTGACCTGGGCAAGATGCCCCGTGAGTTTGATCCCCTCAAGGACAAACTTCCCGCGGAAATCGATGCAGAATTTGACCGTGCCATTGAAGCTGCCAAGGCTGCTGATGAAGAAGCCATGCTGGAGGCATGTCACAAGATTGAAGAATACTTCGGCTTCCCCAAACCCAATGAGATTGTCAAGCATGCGGAGGTTCCCGGTGGAATGTACTCCAATATGGTGGCCCAGCTCAAGGCTCTCCATGCGGAAGATCTCCTGGAGGACGCCATGCGCCTGATTCCCATGGTACGCCGAGATGCAGGTCTGGTACCCCTGGTAACTCCCACCAGTCAGATTGTAGGCTCACAGGCTGTCAGTGTGGCTCTTGACCGCAAGAACGGAAAGCCTGATTACTCCAATCCCTCAAACCAGTTCATCTCTCTGGTAAAGGGTGAGTACGGTACAACTCCCGTTCCCGTAAAACCCGAGTTCCGCGCCAAGATTACCGGCAGTCCCGTTGAAACTCCGTATGATACCAACAAATACGTGAAGCCTGAGAACCCCGTCATTGCTGAGCTGGGCGGCGTCAAGCTGGCAACCAACAAGGAAGAGGAACTTCTCCTTGAGCTTCTGCCCACAGTGGCCAAGACTTTCCTGCGCAAGCGCCGTGAGGAAGAGTATGCTGCCGCAAATCCCGCTCCTGAAAAGAAAGAGGAAGTGGTGGAGGAAGAAGTTTCCGATGCACCCGTAACCGGTCCCACACAGAAGGCTGAGATGGGCGGCAAGATCATTGAGGTCAAGGTGAAGGCCGGTGACAAGGTCAAGAAAGGTGATACCATCCTGGTGTACGAGGCCATGAAGATGGAAAATGATGTTGAAGCCGCTCAGACCGGTACCATCAAGCGCGTCTTTGTCAAGCCTGACCAGATTGTGGGCACAAATGACCTGTTTGTTGAATTTGAATAAAGGATTAAATGATGTTATCAGTAAGATAATTTACTGATAATCCGGTTGATATTTGTGCGCCCCGCGTTTCTTACGGAATGCGGGGTGCTTTTTTCTCAAATTTTGTCTGAACACACCGAACTTTTGGCAGGGCAGGAATGTTTTATATTCAAATAGAAACAAATTCAAAAGCGCTCCGGCGCAGATATTTCATTAACTGAATAAAATTCCACATCATGTCTAAGACCAAAACAAATAAAACAAACGTATGGGTGGCCATCGGTGCTATCTTCCTGATTATACTCCTCATTCTGTGGCTTACATTTGCAGACTTTGCAGGTGACACTGACGTTGCCGCCATGCTGACCCCGTATTTGAGTCTTAAACCTGTATTCTGATGGAACTTATTGAGATATCAGACGGCCACGCAGGACTCTTTGTATGGGTCCTGTGGGGGCTTATCGGTTTACTGATAGCGCTTGTGACCTGGCGCTTCAGTGACAGCCGTGTATTATGGATAGACTGTCTGGCTGCGGTGATTATGTCACTGGCGGGCGGTTTCTTTTCCTCACATTTTATAGGTGATTCAGTGGACCAGCTCTTCCTGCTCTCACTGTTGGGCTCCGCATTCGGAGGCATATTGGCCGTTTGGCTCACAAGTATCTTCCGTCGCTTCTGAAAATAATTTTCATATAAACATAAGAAAAGCTCCGCTGCACAGTTGATGCAGTGGAGCTTTCTTTATGTTATCTCAGGAGAATCAGCAGACGCCGAGACCCATCATGGCGTTTGCCACCTTCATGAAGCCGGCAATATTGGCACCCTTCATGTAATTGATGTAACCGTCAGGTTCAACACCGTACTGGAGGCACTGCTCATGAATGTCTGTCATGATCTGGTGCAGACGGGCGTCAACTTCCTCAGCAGTCCACTGCAGGTGGATGGCGTTCTGGCTCATTTCAAGGCCTGATGTGGCAACACCGCCGGCGTTTACAGCCTTGCCG
Source organism: uncultured Bacteroides sp. (assembly GCA_964571405.1). Classification (GTDB taxonomy): domain Bacteria; phylum Bacteroidota; class Bacteroidia; order Bacteroidales; family Muribaculaceae; genus CAG-873. The sequence goes on from CAZNBD010000020.1 coordinate 30,341, forward strand.
GGAGCGTATACTGTGCGGCTGTTGATGAAAGCGTCAATGGCCTCAGGAGTGCAGCCCATGTTGGAAACTTCTGCCACAATCTCCACGCCGTTGGCAATGAGAGCCTTGGCATCATCACCGTTCACCTCGTTCTGAGTGGCGCAGGGGAGAGCGATGT
>CAZNBD010000021.1:0-29362 GCA_964571405.1 uncultured Bacteroides sp.
CTACTGCTCAGGTACTTGAACTCCAGGCAGAATGGAAAACTCTCGGATTCGCATCAAAAAAACAGAACCGCGTCCTGTTTACACGCTTCCGCGGACTCTGTGACGCCTTCTTCTCAGCAAAGGCAGACTACTTCCGCAATACACGTGAGGAACTCAACCGCAACCTCGCCGCAAAACAGCAGCTCGCTGAAGAAGCAGAAACACTCTCAACAAGCACAGACTGGAAAAATGCTTCTGAGCGCCTTATCCAGCTCCAGAAAGACTGGAAAGGCATAGGAGCCGTTCCCAAAAAGTATAGCGACGCCCTCTGGAAACGCTTCACAACCGCTTGTGATGCATTCTTTGATGCAAAAAAGAAAGCAAACTCCGGAACACGCTCAGTTGAAAACGCAAACCTCAAGACCAAGAGAGAAATAATCGGACACCTCTCAGCTCTCACAACTGAAGCAAAACCCCGCGAGGAAGCTATTGAAACCCTCCGACAGCTCCAGAAACAGTGGAATGAAACCGGACACGTTCCCTTCCGCGAAAAAGACAAACTCTATCAGGCATACCGTGAAGCCGTAGACGCAGTCCGCGCACACTTTGACCTCGCAGAGAGAGGAGCACGCCGCGCCCGCTTTGAAGAAGCCGTTGCTGACCTCGGTGATGACAGCAATAAAATCTTCCGTGAAAGAGAACGCCTCAGCCGCGCACTGGAAACACGCCGCGCCGAGCTCCGCACTTATGAGAACAACCTCTCATTCCTCTCTTCAAAGAGCAAGAGCGGTGACTCCCTCGTCAAAGACATGGAACGCCGCATTGAACGCCTCAAAGCAGATATCGCTGAACTCCTGGACAAAGTCAAAGTCCTGGACAGCAAGTTATCCTGATTTATAATACATGACAAATTCTGAACGCAGCTCCGGCTGGGGTCAGTACATCCCCGTAATTTTCAGCATTGGAGATCTGGCCATCATGAACATTGTGTTCTGGTGGCTGACTCTGATGTATCCTTTCCTGATGTACAGCCCCGTGGACGCCCGTGAACTGTGGCTCTCCGTCAATGTTGCCGCCCTCCCCGCTGTTGCAATCTGCAATTTCCGCCTCAACACCTTCCGAGCCATCCGCACGGACACATCAATGCAGTTTGTACTCACTGAAGTACTGCTGCACGCACTCGTGTTCCTCTCCCTGATGGCTTTCCTCCGCATTGGAATAATACCGCTCACGGCGTACCTCGTTTTTTACGGTGTAATGGCTCTCGCACTGATAATCTTCAGGGTAGTAGGGTTGATGATTATCAAGCATTACCGCCGTAAAGGATTCAATTTCACCAGAGTAGTTATAATCGGAACCGGAGCCACAGCCATGCGCCTGGCTGAGGCCATGCAGAAAGACCAGGGATTCGGATACCGCATCCTCGGATTCTTTGATGATGACCCCGCACCCCATTTCAGCGGAAAATACATCGGCCCTATAAGCCGACTGGCTCAGTTTGTGGCAGAAAAAGACGTCAGACAGATATACTTCACCCTCTCCGGTCATGACGCAAACCTGGGACGGGTCATAAAAATCGCTGATGACAACATTGCCGAGTTCTTCTATGCCCCCCAGCTCCCGCGCACTCTCAGCAGACGGGTACAGCTCCACGCCATCGGGTCAATGCCCGTGCTCAGCACAAGGCCTAACCCACTGAAAAACATCATGAACCGCATGATAAAACGCGGTTTTGACCTTGTGGTAAGCTCAGTATTCCTCTGCTTTTACCCCCTCATATACGTCCCCGTGGCAATCGCCATCAAAATGAGCTCCCCCGGGCCCGTGTACTTCAAGCAGGACAGGACCGGTTATCGCGGCAAATCTTTCAAGTGCCTCAAATTCAGGACTATGAAAGTAAACAACACCAGTGACAGCGCTCAGGCCACTGCCAACGACCCCCGCAAGACCCGCCTCGGAGACTTCCTCCGCCGCTCCTCAATGGATGAACTCCCACAGTTCATTAATGTATTCAAGGGAGAAATGTCAGTGGTAGGCCCAAGGCCCCACATGCTCAAACACACTGAGGAATATGCGGAACTCGTTGACCGTTATATGGTTCGCCATGCTGTAAAACCGGGTATTACCGGTTGGGCTCAGGTGAACGGATACCGCGGCATAACGGATGAGCTCTGGAAAATGGAAGGCCGTGTGGAATTTGATGTCTGGTACATTGAAAACTGGTCTCTCATGCTTGACATCAAGATCATGGGCAGAACAGTGCTCAATGCCCTCCACGGTGATAAAAACGCTTTCTGATGTTAACAGTCTACAAGGCAAGTGCCGGAAGCGGAAAAACTTACACCCTGACATTTGAGTATCTCAAAAACCTCCTGAGCGTTAGAGACTTAAACAATGAAGGGTTACTCCTCAACCATCCCGCGTACCTGCGCGGGCACTCACGCGTGCCCCACAGGCACAGCGCCATCCTGGCCATAACATTCACCAACGCCGCTGCTGATGAAATGAAATCACGAATCATCAGCAGCCTCAGCGCCCTGAGCTCAATGCCGGACACCCCGCCGGAAGACAAAAAGGATGATGCCGAACACGCTGAACGCCTGTGCTTTGAGCTCAAGTGCTCACGCCCTCACCTCAGGGAAACCGCCGCAGCGGCCCTCAGTGAGCTCCTTTATGATTACGGCAGCTTCAACGTCAGCACAATTGACTCATTCTTCCAGACTGTCCTCCGCACATTCGCCCGTGAAATTGACCATCAGGGTGATTATGATATCTCTCTGGATACCAAGGATGTAATACGCCGCAGCCTCGCTCTGATGCTGGATGACATTAATTACTCTGACACTCAGGACACTGACCGCCTCCGCTCTCGCGTGGCTGATTACATGCACCGCCGCCTCATGGACGGGGAGTCTTTCAATTTCTTTGACCGCAACGGACACGTTATCAGCACCCTGGCAAACTCACTGTATTATGCCATGGATGAAAAGTACCTCGCTGCAAAGGAGGCAATCGCTCAGTACCTCTCTGACCCCGACCGCTCAGTCAGATTCAGCTCTGACCTCAGAGAACGCGTGGCTCGGGAAAGAAAAGATATGTTCAAGGCATTCAAGGAATTAAAAAAGTTCCTTGAACCCATACCGGAGGAAAACATCAACAGCTCCTTCCTTTCACGCCTCAAAATTCTGGCAAAAGGCAAAATCCCTGAAGGCAAGCTCAACCCCATCAAACTCAAGGCCTGGATAAGTGTCCGGGACGGCCTGGCACCGGAGCCCAAGATGATTGTCAAAAGTGACGCTTACAAAAAACTCCTCAAGTCGGACCCCGATTTTGCCGCACAAATCCTTTCCCGAAGCACCCTGGCCATCTCCGCTTACATAAATTACCATAACTCTGCACGTTACCTCTCCCAACTCATTTCAGCCACCGAGCAGCTGGAATTTGTTTACATGGCCTCGTTTTACCTGGAAAGATACTGCAAGGAAAACAACCTCCTCCTCATCTCGGACACCACTGACATGCTCAGCAAGATCATCAGTGACGCTGAAATGCCATTCATTTATGAACGCCTGGGCATGCGCCTGACAAACCTCATGATTGATGAGTTCCAGGACACAAGCGCACTCCAGTGGAAGAACCTCAAGCCCCTGGTGGGAAACTCAATATCCGGCGGCAACAACTCACTCATTATCGGTGACGTCAAACAGGCCATTTACAGATTCCGTAATTCAGACTCATCACTGCTTGACACACAGGTGGAAGGCACCGATTTCCCCGGACGCACCACTCCCCGCGGAAACAAACCCGGAGAGAACACAAATTACCGCTCCGCAGGTGCAATTGTCCGCTTCAACAATACCCTCTTCCGCCGCCTCTCTGACACACTCCACATCAGCGGATACTCCGGCGTGGAACAGTCCCCCGCACCGAAATACAAGGATGAGCCCGCTTACATCAGGCTACAGACCATTTCACTCAAACCCAAAAAGGATAAGGAAAATCCGGAAGAAACCGAGCCGCAGGACGCTTACGCCTCTCTCTTCTCAATGATTGCGGACAGAATAATCCTTCAGCACAGAAACGGTTACAAGTGGAAAGACATCCTGGTGCTCGCTCAGAAAAACAAGACACTCGTCAAATTCATCTCATATATATTAAAGAACCGTCCGGAAATTCCAGTCCTGTCAAACGAGGCTCTCCTGCTCCAGTCATCCTCAGCCGTAAGAGTCATCATGTCAGTCCTCAAACTGCTGGAACGTGATTACATCTCAAATCCCGCTCCCGCCAATTCAGAGGATGACACGGCAGTAAAAAAACCGGTGGAACTCACTCTGATCAGCAGCTCCCTGGACTTCCTCATCGCGCAGGGCGTGGAGGTGGACACAGCTCTGGAAGAAGCAATTACAGGCACACACGCTGACGCGCGCCTCATGATGGAGCAGATCCGCAATATCCGCCGGTACAACCCCGCCAACATCGTCGCACTCATTGAGGCCATAATCCACACCCTCATCCCCCCGGCTGAACGTGCCGCCCAACTGGCATACATCTGCGCACTCCAGGACCTTGCCATCAAGCACTGTGAAGGCCCTGAGCCCTCTCTCAGCTCATTCATAAAGCTTTATGAAGGCAGCAAGGACTCCCTCGCCATCAAGGCCCCCGCTGATCTGGACGCCGTTCAGGTAATGACCGTACACAAATCCAAAGGTCTGGAACGCCCCTGCGTACACATTCCCCTGGCTGACTGGAAACTCACCAAACCCAAGGAAATATGGCTGGAGCCCGCCGGAATTGACTCCCCGGATACAGTTCCTCCCCTGCTGCGCATCAGCGTCTCTGAGGATGACGTGAAACCCGTCCCCGGCATATGGCCCGCTGAATGTGCTGAACAGGTCAAAAAAGAATTTGACTCTCAGCGCATTGACAGCCTCAACCTGGCTTACGTGGCTTTCACCCGCGCCTCCCGGGAATTATGTGTTTACGCTCAGAACGCCGGCATCGGAGCTCTGTACTTCCCCGCTCTGCTTGATCAGGGTGAGGACTCGGAATTATACATGGACACCGCCGCGCACGTACAGCCGGATGAAGCCGTCTTTGAATTCGGTCAGCCCACTCACCCCAGACCCCCTAAAAACGAAGCTCCCGCTGCACTCAAGTCACATAACGCCGCTTTCTATCCCGTATGTTACAACCCCGCATTCCACCGCCTCACGTCAGTGGATGATGCATTTGCCGAGCATATTGAGACAGGGGCCGAACTGAAAAAAGACATTGTGGATGATACATATGAGTCCCTGGAAATGAAGGAAGCCGCACGCCGGGGGCTCATCATGCACGCCATCCTGGCCGAGATGGAGACAATTGATGACCTTGAACTGGCAGTGGCCCGCGTCACTGCACGCAGAGGCCTCCCCGCGGCTGAAGCCCGTTTCATCGATCAGACTCTCCGCGAGGCGATTCAGCGCGGCGGCGAACTCGTAAACCAATGGTTCTCACCGGAAAACACAGTATTTGCCGAGCGCGCCATATACGTCCCGGACTATAAGAAAATTGTAAACGGCCTCACCGTCATTGAACCCGCCGTCCTCCGCCCGGACCGTTATGTACGCATGCCTGACGGTTCGGATATAGTTATTGATTACAAATTCACCTCCAAGGCCCGACGTTCTCACCTGATGCAGGTCAAAAGTTATGCCACTGAGCTGGAACGCATTGACGGTAAACGCGTTAAAGCTTTCCTCTGGTATCCCCTCCTCGGAAAAATTGTCTCTGCTCAATGAATTGCAATAAATCACCGCGTATCGCGTTTTATATAATATGTATATACCCCGTCGATTAATCACACTCATAGCAGCCGGTTCAGCGCTCTCTTGCGCACTGGCATGCACAAGCCTCATTGCAGCACCCGGATCCACTGACTCCGGCTCTGCAATGGTTACTTACGCCGCTGACAGTCACACTCTTTTCGGTGAGCTTTACCATCAGCCCGCAGCTGACCACCCCGCCGGCGCCATGCGCACTGTCACCGAGTGGGACACCGGGCGCGTACTCGGTGAAATTCCTGAAGTCCCCCACACGTTCTCCACCATCGGCAACATGAATGAACATGGTCTCACCATTGCCGAGAGCACATGGGGTGGACGCCCTGAACTGGAAGGCTCAGGCAAGATTGATTACGGCTCCCTCATTTACATCACCCTCCAGCGCGCTCGCACAGCCCGTGCAGCCGTGGACACCATGATTTCTCTTGTCAACAGATATGGTTATGCCTCTGAGGGTGAGTCATTTTCCATTGCAGACCCTGATGAAGCATGGATTATGGAACTCATCGGCAAGGGAGAGGATGACCCCGGTGCTGTATGGGTGGCACGCCGCGTCCCGGACGGTTACATCTCCGGACACGCAAACCACTCCCGCATACACCGCTTCCCCTTGGATGACCCCAACACCCTGTATAGCCCTGACGTAATTGAATTTGCACGCAGCAAAAATTACTATGAAGGGCCGGACAGCCTCTTCAGCTTCTCACGCGCTTACGCCATCACTGACGCCGGCGCTCTCCGCGGTTGTGACGCACGCGTTTGGGCGTACTTCCGCCGCTTCGCGCCACAGGGAAGCATGGACACTTATGAAAACTGGATTCTCCGCGGAGCTGGTGAACCTCTCCCCCTCTGGGTCCGCCCGGAACGCCCCGTAACCTCCAATGACCTCAAGTGGATGATGCGTGACCACTTTGAAGACACTTGCCTGGACATGACTCAGGACATCGGGGCAGGGCCTTTTGACGTCCCGTACCGCTGGAGACCAATGGAATTCACCGTGGACTCCGTCACATACACCCATGAACGCGCCATTGCCACCCAGCAGACCGGATTCTCCTTTGTGGCCGATATGAACAAGGACCGCCACCCCGCACAGAAAGGTATCCTCTGGTTCGGTGTGGATGATGCCAACACCTGCGTTTACGTCCCCGTTTTCAATTCCACTGACACAGTACCCCCCTCCCTGAGCAGTGACCATGCTGACCTGTACACCCTCTCTTGGGACAACATGTTCTGGGTCAACAATTATGTTGCAAACCAGGCTTATAACAGATACAGTCAGATGATTCCTGACATCCGCCGCGTACAGTCCGCCCTGGAAAACGGTGCGGAAGCCGCAGTGGCTGCAAGCGCTGAATCAATCGCTGACATGGATTACGCTCAGGCCGCCGCCTTACTTCAGGACATCACTCTCACCTGGGCCGCTGACGTTACCTCTGCTTATAAAAACCTCGGGGACTATCTCCTTGTTAAATATCTGGACGGTAACATCAAGAAAGAGGAAGACGGAAAATTTGCCCGCACCCCTGAAGGCATGCCCGTACAGCCCGTTTTCGGTGGTTACAACCAGCGTTACTTCCGCTCAATTGCCGAGGACGCAGGTGACAGACTCCGCGTGGTGGAACCTCAGTTGGATAATTGATAAATTTTATGAAATATATAGATATGGAAAAAATTAAACCCGGAAAATACTTTGAATTCGTATATAAACTGTACCGCGTCAATGAGGACGGCACAGAAACTCTTGTGCATGAAGTAATTGAGGAAGACCCTGACCGCGCCATCCTCGGTATTACCCCCGGTTTTGTACCCGAACTGGAAGAAAAGCTCGTAGGCCTCAAGCCCGGTGACAGCTTTGACTTTGTGGCTGACCCGGATAAAGCTTTCGGACCTTATGACCCTGAGGAAGTTATCACCCTCCCCAAGGACCGCTTCCTTGTCGACGGCAAGTTTGATGAAGAACTCATTTATCCCGGTGCCCTCCTCCCCCTCCGTACCGCCGACGGATATCTCATTGACGGAACTGTCCTTGAAGTCAAGCCCGATGAAGTGGTTCTGGACTTCAACCACCCCCTGGCCAAGGACAAGGTCCATTACGTCGGTCAGGTAACACTCGTTCGCCAGCCCACTCAGGAAGAACTCCAGCCCGTGCAGTGTGGTTGCGGTTGCGGCGGCGGTTGCTGCAGTGACGGTGACTGTGCCGACGGCGCTTGCGGATGTGATGACAACAGCAATTCCTGCGGATGCGGATGCCACTGATCCGCGCTCGTAATATCCGTAAATGCTTCGGATCACTGGAAGTGCTCCGCGGCATTGACCTGGATATACACCCCGGAAAAGTAACTTCCATCGTCGGGCCATCCGGTGCCGGTAAAACATCTCTGCTCCAGATTCTTGGCTCGCTTTCCGCTCCGGAACCCGGAGGTACGGTCATCTTTGACGGCACTGACCTCGGAAAACTCTCGGACGCACGCCTGTCCCGCTTCAGGAACTCAAACATCGGATTCGTATTCCAGAAACACCAGCTCCTTCCCGAGTTCTCAATCCGTGAGAATGTGGCCATGCCGGCACTCATCGGCGGTATCAGCCGCGCCCAGGCCCTGGAAAAGGCTGACGCTCTCCTTGACTCCCTCGGGCTCGCGCTCAGACGCACTCACCGCCCCGCGGAACTCTCCGGGGGTGAATGTCAGAGGGCCGCTGTGGCAAGGGCGCTCATCAACAGCCCCGCGGCAATTCTCGCTGATGAGCCCTCCGGAAGCCTGGACTCCGAGAACCGCCGCGCACTCCACCGCCTCTTCTTTGATCTCAGGGACTCCACCGGAACGTCTTTTGTAATAGTCACTCATGATGAATCTCTCGCCGCTGACTCGGATGCTCTCATCCACATGGCTGACGGTAAGATTGTCAACATTGATAACCGCTTTTAACTCTCCCTCTTGTAATTCACAAATCATTATCACTCAAAAATGAAGAAATTATTACTTCCCGGCTTTATCGCCCTCTTCATCGCTGCCGTATTCAGTGCATGCAGCAGTAACGAACCCGGTGACGATAACCGCAATTATTATACTGACATCGTTACTTACGAGTCCGCCACTTCTCAGGGTTCCGTTTTCACTTTCCGTGAAGACGGGGATTCTCCTCTGGTTGAACTGGTGGCAAATCAGGCAATGAACCCCGCTGACTTTGAGACCGGTAACCGTGTGGCAATACATTACTGGCCGCAGAGTAACCAGCATTACGTATCTGGACCCATCACTGTCCTCTCCGCATCAAACGTTATCGGAAAAGGCTCCAAGATTATTGCAGCCGACCCCGATACCCTCCAGGACTGGCGCTCAAACCCCATGAATGAATACCACATCTGGCGCACCGGTAAATACTTCAACTTCATCATGCAGGTTGACATGAGCCGCCAGAAAAACATCAAGTGCCAGGCCCGTCTGGACAAGGCCACTCTTGACTCTGATTACCCCGTTATATACATCCTTTACGGTCCGGATGACATCTTCTGTGAAATGACCGGATACCTGTACGGTTCTTATGACATCTCTGAAGTCTGGGAACAGGACATCAAGGGCCTCAACATTGTATATACCAATGAGGACGGGAAGAAACAGACCTTCACAATACACAAGACCGGATCATCAATCCGGCCCGCTGAATAATTGAAACATCTCTTTAACCCTTAAAATAATTAAACTAAAAATGGATAAGAATCAGAATCAGCAGAATCAGGTTAAAATTGAACTCACACCGGAAGTTGCCGGTGGTCATTACTCAAACCTGGCCATAATCTCTCACAGCGCAAATGAATTCTTTGTTGACTTCATCTCCGTTGCTCCCAACATGCCCCAGGCCAAAGTGCAGTCCCGCATCATCATGACCCCGGAAAACGTCAAGAACCTCCTCTTCGCTCTCCGTGACAATGTTGCCAAATACGAGGCCTCTTTCGGTGAAATCCAGCACAAGCAGCCCAAGAACAACCCCGCCAAGGGTGGTGGCATACCAAATCCCTTTGAAGCATAATAACCCTTGAATCATAGAGTCATGCTCACCATTTATAATTCAATGTCACGCCAGAAGGAGACCTTTATACCCCTCCATGATAATATGGTGGGCATGTACGTCTGTGGTCCCACTGTGTACGGTGACGCACACCTCGGTCATGCCCGCCCGGCAATTACCTTTGACGTCCTCTTCCGTTACCTCAGACACCTCGGTTATAAAGTCCGTTACGTCAGGAACATAACAGATGTAGGTCACCTGGAACATGATGCCGATGACGGCGAGGACAAAATTGCCAAGAAAGCGCGTCTGGAACAGCTTGAACCAATGGAAGTGGTTCAGCATTACCTCACACGTTACCACAAGGCAATGGAAGACCTCAACGTCCTCCCGCCCTCTATTGAGCCCCATGCATCTGGTCACATCATTGAGCAGATTGAGTACATCAAGAAAATCCTGGACGCCGGATACGCCTATGTATCAGAAGGCTCAGTGTACTTTGACGTGCCCAAGTTCAATAAAGATTATGGGTACGGCCGCCTCTCCGGACGCAATATTGATGAACTCCTCTCTGCCACCCGCGCCCTGGATGGCCAGGAAGAAAAACGCAACCCGGCCGACTTTGCCCTCTGGAAAAAAGCCGCACCGGAGCACATAATGCACTGGCCCTCTCCCTGGAGCGAGGGTTTCCCCGGATGGCACCTGGAGTGCTCCACAATGTCAGAGAAATACCTCGGCTCAACATTTGACATCCACGGTGGCGGCATGGACCTCAAGTTCCCTCACCATGAATGTGAAATCGCTCAGTCCGTCGCTCATAATCATGCACAGGCCGTAAAGTACTGGATGCATAATAACATGATTACCATCAACGGTAAGAAGATGGGTAAAAGCCTCAACAACTTCGTCACCCTGGAAGAATTCTTCAACGGCTCACACCACCTGCTGGAGAAACCTTACTCCCCCATGACAATACGCCTCTTCATCCTCCAGGCGCATTACCGCGGAACAGTGGACTTCAGCAACGAAGCTCTCCAGGCTGCTGAAAAAGCTCTTGAGCGCCTAAACGACGGGTACAGACGCATTGACACACTCCACCCCTCTGAGACATCGGACGTTGACATCAAGTCTCTCCACCAGCGCGCAGCCGAGGCAATGGATGACGACCTCAACACACCCATCGCAATCTCAGTACTCTTTGACGCAGTCAAGATCATAAACCAGATTGCGGACGGAAAAGCCAAGGCAACACAAGCCGACATCGATTCACTCAAGGACCTCTTCAACACATACATGGTAGAAATAATGGGAATAATCCCGGAAGGAGTGGCAGAAGGTACAAACCTCAAGCCATTTGAAAAAGCCATGGACCTCATCCTTGAGATACGCGCAAAGGCAAAAGCTGAAAAAGACTGGACAACATCTGACCTCATCCGCGACCGCCTCGCCGACGCAGGCTTCTCCGTCAAAGACACCAAAGACGGCGTCGAATGGAAAGTAAAATAGTAGGGATATGCCTTTGGCATGTCTCCACGTAACCCACTGAAACATCGTAAACCCGGCACACCTTCGCCTATAGCTCCGGTGTGCCGGGTTTTACGCACCGCCCAAAAAAGATTTGCTTTTTTCCTCAAAAGTCCGTAACTTTGCAGAACTTTAAACAGTGGACAGATTTGCCTGCTTGCAACCACTTGAAAAAATGCTAAAAACTCACCCTCGGCGCCCGGTACATAAACCGTTGCAACTGTGGTGATGGTAGTTTTGAATCGTGGTTGGTTGACCGGCTCCTGGTCCCTGCCACGTATTTTTATTTCTGAACAATGAGTTATCTTTTTACCTCCGAATCCGTATCTGAGGGCCATCCCGACAAAGTGGCCGATCAGATTTCTGATGCTATCCTTGATGAATTTCTCGCTCGCGACCCACAGAGCAAAGTCGCTTGTGAAACCCTCGTCACAACCGGACAGGTTGTCGTGGCCGGTGAGGTCAAGTCCGACAGTTATGTTGATATCCAGGAAACTACACGCCGTGTCATTCGTAATATAGGATACAACCGCAGCGAACTCCGCTTTGATGCCGACTCATGCGGCATCCTATCTGCTATCCATGAACAGAGCTCCGACATCAACCGCGGAGTAGAACGCGCCGACATGACAGAACAGGGCGCCGGAGACCAGGGAATGATGTTCGGGTACGCCACAAACGAGACCCCAATTTACCTCCCCCTCTCGCTTGCCCTGAGCCACGCCCTGCTCAAGACCCTGGCTGAAATCCGCCGCGAAGGAAAAGAAATGACATACCTCCGCCCCGACGCAAAAAGCCAGGTAACAGTAGAATATGATGATAATGACCGCCCCGTCAGAGTGGACACAATTGTCGTTTCCACACAGCACGATGAGTTCATTGACCCCGAAAAAGAAGGAATTTCTCAGGAAGAAGCAGACACACGCATGCTTGAAACCATCCGCCGCGACGTCCGGGACATCCTCATTCCCCGCACACGCGCAAGACTCCCTGAGAACCTCCGCCACATCCTGGACAATGATTACAAACTCTTTGTAAATCCCACCGGAAAGTTTGTCATCGGCGGACCTCACGGAGATACCGGCCTGACAGGACGCAAGATAATCGTTGACACATATGGCGGACACGGTGCACACGGTGGTGGTGCATTCTCCGGAAAAGACCCCAGCAAGGTAGACCGTTCAGCTGCTTATGCCGCTCGCCATATCGCCAAAAACATAGTAGCCGCCGGAATTGCGGACCGCGCACTCGTTCAGGTGGCATACGCCATCGGAGTGGCTCAGCCCGTCAGCATTGCCGTAAACACATTCGGAACCTCTCACGTGAACCTCACGGACGGCATAATTGGTGAACGCGTCAAAGAAATCTTTGACATGACACCCCACGGAATTGAAACACGTCTCGGACTCCGCGCTCCCATATACCTGGAGACCGCAGCTTACGGACACGTCGGACGCACACCTCGCACCGTAACAAAAACATTCCAGGACCATGGCGGACAGCCTTTCACACGCACAGTTGAACTCTTCAACTGGGAAAAACTGGATTACGTGGACCGCCTCCGCGCCGCTTTCGCTGATGTAATGAAATAAATATATTAGGCCTCCACAACCATAAAAAGCCGCAAAAGTCAAATATTTGCGGCTTTTTTATTATTCCTTGTGTGGTTTTTTCGCTTTTTTTATGTACCTTTGTGCGCTTTTTCACTTATACTCTTGAAATAAAATAATAAACCTCCATATTTTCAATGGCAACTTTAGAGAAAATCAGAAACAAGTCAGTGCTGCTTTTCGTAATTATCATCGTGGCTCTGCTTGCATTTATTCTGGGTGACTTCCTCACCAGCGGACGCACCTACTTCGGTTCACCCACCACCGTTGCTAAGGCTGACGGCGTGAGCGTGGATTATAATGATTACAACAATCAGATCTCTGAGCTCAACAACCAGCTCCAGAGCCAGAACCGCACCGTAAACGGTGACGCCATCGCTTCTCAGGCTCTCCAGAATGTCCTGACTCAGAACCTCCTGGAACGCGAGTATGACCGCCTCGGTATAACTGTTACTGATGAAGAACTCAACGCAGCTCTCCTGGGTGAGAACGCAACTCCCCAGGCCCAGCAGATGGTGGCTTACATGAGCCAGGCCATCGGACTCGCTTCTCCTGACGCTGCTGCAGTTTTCAACGCCATGAACAACCCCGCTGTTTATAACCTCTCACCCGCTCAGGCGGAGCAGATGCGTTCAATGTGGGCTGACATGGAGAAAGCAACTGAACAGGACATGCGCGCCGCCAAGTTTGAACGCCTCATCGGTGGTCTCTTCACTTACAATAAACTTGACGCTCAGTCCCTCTATGATGACGTGGCTGCAACACGTCAGGTTTCTTACGCCATCATTGACGGCACTTCACTTGACGCCGATTCAATTGACATCACTGACGCTGAAATCCAGAGCTATTATAATGACCGCCGCGAGCAGTTTGCAATCACTGAGCCCAAGCGCATGGTGGATTACATCTATGTGGCCATCGAGCCCTCTCAGGCTGACAAACTCGCCGCTGACGCCATCGTCAATGAAGCCGTTGAAGCACTCAAGGTTACCGAGGGTACTTCTGCAGTTGACTCAAACTCCCGCTTCCAGTCAACAACAAGCCGCACCACTGCCGGTGACATCCGCCTCCCCATGATGCGTACATTCATCACTGAGGCTGAACCCGGTGACGCACAGCTCATCACCCGCACAGGTGTTGAATACACCCTGGCCAAACTCCTCTCAGTGGGTACTGGCATTGACTCTATCAATGTAACAATGGTACAGATGGCTCCCGGCGTGGACGCTGAAGCCATTGCCGCAGCTCTCAACGCCGGCACTGAGGCTTCAACTTTCAACACTGACAGCACCCGCGCTATGGAAAGCCAGTGGAGCACTCTGGAGCACCCTGACATTGACGCAAAACTCCATGACGCCCTCGCTTCTGCCAACATCGGCAAGGCTTTCGTTTACACTGACACCATCCAGGGCCAGCCCTTCCAGGCCGTTTACCTCGTAAACGAGCGTCACGCTCCCGTTCCCTTCTATGAATACGCCGTCATCAATTATGTTGTTGACCCCTCTAATGAAACCCTCGCTGACCTGAGCTCTAACCTCCGCACTTTTGTAAGCAATAACAGCAACGCTGCTGACTTTGCTGAAAACGCTGCTGAAGCAGGTTACGGAGTTCTCTCCGCTGAAGTTGGTCCCTCTTCCGTTCAGCTCGGACGCGCCGCTGACAGCCGCCGCTTCATCAAGTGGGCCATGGAAAACAACGTGGGCAAGGTTAGCCCCGTATTCCAGGATGACCGTCAGACATACCTCATGGCCGTAGCCGTTAAGGACGCATATGAAAACTACCGTCCCTACACCTCTGCCGCTGTTTACGATGAGCTCCGTCTGGCTGCCCTCAACGCCAAGAAAGCTCACATCCTCGCTGAAAGATACAACAACGCCGCCACTGACCTGGCCGGGTACGCAAACGCTTTCAACACTGAAGTTCGCTCCGGTTCCGTTAACATCACAAACCCCTTCCTCCTCACATTCGGAATGGGTGAAAGTGAAATCATGGGTGCAATCACTGCTGCTGAAGTTGGTGAGCTCGTCGGCCCCGTTGAAGGTTCTCGCGGTATCGTGGTATTCACCGTTAACGATGTAAACACTGATAACCGTCCCATGGTAGAAGCTGATTACGGAACACAGTTCCTCCGCAGCTTCAGCCCCCTCAGAGCAAACTCTCCCCTGCCCCTCCTGCTCGGTCGTCACAAGATTGACAACCGCTCCCTCAACTTTGTAGCAAGCCCCGTGGAATAATCTTTCCGGTTTAACTTATAGTAAAGGCGAGGTCTCTCTGTGGAACCTCGCCTTTCTTATTCCTTATAATGAATCCCTTCCGCTTTCTCCTCCCTGTCAAATGCCCCGTGTGCGGAGCACCCCTCACCGGCTCGGACACCATATGCACAGGCTGCCTGATGCGCATGCCCTCCCTGCCCTTTGTTCAGCCCCTGGACACCATATCTCCCATCCCTGTGGCCAACACCCTTGTTGAACCGGGCCTGTATTCCACCTGGTTTGAGTATGAATCTGCATCTCCGTATGCGGCCATCATCCGCGCTGCCAAGTACCATAACCGCGCTCGCCTCGCTGAGGCTCTCGGCTTCTGCTTCGGAAAAGAACTGGCGGCAAGGGGGCACTTCAGCGATGTGGATGTCCTCCAGCCCGTGCCCATGCACTGGCTCAGGAATCTCAAGCGCGGTTATAATCAGGCTCACATGATTGCTCTGGGTATCAGTCAGGCCCTGGGCATTCCCGTTTCTGACAATCTCCGCACAGTCCGCGCATCTGAGCCCCAGGCCCGCAGCAGCGGATCAGCACGCCTTAATAAAATCAAGGGTCGCTTCCGGGTGGTGCATCCTCAGGAACTGACCGGCCTCCATGTGGCACTGGTGGATGATGTCCTCACCACCGGCGCCACCATCAGTGAAGCCCTCCACACACTGGCCACAAGCGCCGAACCTCCCGCACGCCTGAGCGCTCTCACACTGGCTCGCACTGGTAACATCTGATTCATCTAACACCAATGTCAATAGAATTCTACGTAATATGCTCCGTTATTGCCGCCGCTGTGGTGGCGCTGATGGCTCTCCCGCGCAGGCATAACGCCGTGCGCACATTCTTTTTTACCGGCACTCTCCACTCCGGCGCGGAAGACGCGGACCCTGAAGTACGCTTCACAGTCCGCCCGGACGCCACCCTGGAAATAACCCGCTCCGGACTGACGGATGTCCGCATGGACGGAGCATGTAATTTCTCCGTAAAGATTGCTAACTTTGACGTAACCATTGAAGAACGCATTACCCCCGGATACATTGAACCCTTTGCACAGTCAGCCTCCGTAATCATTGACTGCCTCGGACCGGAACGCTACCATTTCCAATA
This sequence comes from uncultured Bacteroides sp., assembly GCA_964571405.1. Classification (GTDB taxonomy): domain Bacteria; phylum Bacteroidota; class Bacteroidia; order Bacteroidales; family Muribaculaceae; genus CAG-873. The sequence continues at coordinate 16,303 of CAZNBD010000021.1, forward strand.
CCGCAGCGAAAAAACCGGACGCTCCGCAGCCCTCACGCTCAACCTCCGCCCGGGAAACACTCTCTCGCGCCCGCTGGAACTCTGACTTCCTCGCCATCACTTCCCCTCTTATAATACCCCTTCCGGCTGCTCTTTGTAAATTTTCATTAATTTTATTTTAAAAAAAGTTGTGCCCGTCAAAAAAATGTCGTAACTTAGCAACCCAATATATTATTTTACCAATCAGTCCCTCAAAATATTATAAAGACCATGCCAGAAGTCAAAAACGCGTTGCCCGCCGGCAAACTTCTTAAAAGCTCACGGAACACTTACCGTGTGATGAAAGTCCTCGGTAGCGGTGGTTTTGGTATTACTTACCTTGTGCAGGCTCAGGTACAGGAGAACGGTGATATAGTTACATACTATTTCGCCATGAAAGAGCACTTCATCCAGCGCGTTTGCGAGCGCAGCACTGAAAACTCCTCCATCCTGTTCTCTAACCCCGTCCGTGATGAAGTGGAGAACTCCATGAAAGATTTCATGGCCGAGGCCTCAAGACTCCAGCTCGTGGGCGGAAGGCATGACAATATTGTAAAGGTGGTGGATATTTTCCAGGCTAATAACACCGCATATTATGTCATGGATTATCTCCACGGCAAGAGCCTCAGAAATTATGTTGCGGAAAGAGGTCCCCTTTCTCCCGCCGAGGCTAAGGCAATCATGACTCCTGTCATTGATGCAATCGGCTTCCTCCATGCCAACAACATGACCCACCTGGACATCAAGCCTGACAATATCATGATTGTCACCGGTGCGGACGGAAGACCCCAGCCCGTGCTGATTGACTTCGGCCTCTCTAAACATTATGATGACAACGGCACACCCACATCAACCATAAACACCCTGGCATGCTCTGACGGTTATTCCCCCGTGGAACAGTACGGCGGTATCACCACATTCTCTCCCACCGCGGACATTTACGCCCTGGGAGCCACAATGCTCTTCAGCCTCACCGGCACAAACCCCAAGAAGAGTACTGACATGTCTGTGCGTGACCTCCAGGCCTCCCTGGCCAATATCCCTGACCCCGCTCTGGCAGGAGTAATCGGAGCCATGATGCAGCAGGACCGTTTCTCACGTCCTTCATCCGTAAAGGACATCCTGGCCGCAATGAACAATCCCGTTCAGCCCCAGCCCATGCAGGCTGTCAACGGCGGTGCCGTACCCCCGGCTCCTCCCGTGCCCCCGCGCCCTCAGCCCGGTGTCGGTGCTCCCCGTAATGTCAGACCCATCAAGGCGCAGAAGTCTGCAAAGCTTCCCCTCATTATCGGTTTATGCGTCGGCATACCCGTCTTGCTCGGTATTATCGGTACCGTTCTGTACTTCATCTTCTCCGGCGGTTCTGACATCAAGGATTATGACCGCGGTTATAATGTGTCTCAGTACGTCAATCTTGATGTTGACGGTACCACCCCCTCGGTTACCCTGGAAGACCCGGAAGTTCCCATGGGCGTGGCGCTCCGCTGGGATGCAGACATTGACCTGGACCTCTTGATCAACACTCCCGCCGGTACCGACGTCTACTTTGCTAACCAGGAGGACCAGGAAACAGGTGGAGCATTCGGTGAAGACCAACTCAGCGGTCCCGATGCAGTGGAAGGTATTGACTTCTATTCACCCCGCAGAGGTAAATATGATGTGTTTGTAAATGTGCGCGGATCGCTCCCTGAAGAAGGTATCCCCGCTTCAATTCTGGTGTGGAACAACAACGAGTGGAAAGCATATGACTTCACTCTCAAACCCAACGATGAGGATGTTAATTATTATTACATCACATCTGTAAACGTCTCCAGAGACATTGACGGCTCAATTCCCGTTGAGTCTTCTTCCTCCTCCTCATCCTCTTCTTCCTCCGGCAGCGGATGGGGATATGTGGAATCCGGCACACAGTCTTACAGCTCCGGTAACAACATCTCATCTTACCGCCAGGCACATCCCTGGAACGGCCAGGACAGCGAGGCTCAGCGCAGAGCCGCAAGTCTCTCCGGTTCAGGTCCCGTCAAGGTTTCCCTCCTCTGGGACGGCAACAATGACCTTGACCTCTATGTAAACTCCGCAACAGGTGAAGACATCTATTATGGTAATAGAACCGGCAACGGCGGCGCAAGTCACACCGGTGACAATTACGGTTCCGGGAACAACAACTATGAAAGTGTTTCTTTCTCCAACCCCACAAGCGGCATTTACGATGTATTTGTACGCTGCCGCGGTTCAGTTCCCTCTGACGGCCTGCCCGTCAAGGTTGTAGTCAAGAACGGTAACCACATCTCAACTTACCGCGTCAAACTTCCTGAAGGCAACGGAGAGGATTACCGCATCGTACAGTTTGATTATGAAGGCGGCAGCAGCTCCGGCAGCTCAAGCAGCTCTTCATCTTCCGACTCCAACGCACCCATCACCCTGGCGTCAAGCTCAAACACCGGTAACATCTCTTACAGCAACACCGTAACAGACTTTGTACGCTGCAACGTAAGTGAAACACATAACACAGCCCTGGAACAGCGCGCACGTAACCTCTCCGGCTCAGGTCGTCTCCGCATCACCGCATTCTGGGACTTCAGCAGTGACGTGGACCTGATCATCTCAACTCCTGACGGTGATGACGTTTACTTTGCCCGCACCTCTGACTCCACAACCGGCGGTCACTTCAGCGGTGACCAGATGGGTGGTAACGGTAGTTATGAAAGTGTTTACTTCACCAACCCCGCCCGCGGATATTATGATATATTTGTGCGCTGCAGAGGTTCCGTGCCCTCATCCGGTGGTCTCATCACTGTTGTGGTCAACGACGGTTCTACAAACAAGACTTACAGCACCCGTATCAAGATGGGTTCTTCATCTCTGAAGGACTTCAAGATTGCGGGATATAATTACTAATACCAATTTACTTAAATTACATTCCAACATGAAAACCAACATTCTCCGTCCCGTCCTCGCTGCATTTATGATGGCAGCCGTGGCGCTCGGTGGCGTGGCCCAGCAGAATGCGCAGGAAGCTCAGAAAGCCCAGGCCAAACGTCAGAGACAGCAGCAACAGCAGCAACAGACTCAGTCTTCTTCTTCCAGACAGAGTGCTTCAAGACAGAATACTTCATCATCAAGTAATTCCACCCGCTCTTACGGCTGGGTTGAATCTGAAACAAATTCTTACTCACACGGCAGCTGGGTGAGCAATTACCGCCGCGCACACTGTGACGTCAGCCAGGACAATACCCTCCAGAACTTCGCTGCAACAGTAGGCACCAACGGTCCTCTCAAGATCACCCTCATCTGGGAAGGCAGCAAGGACTTTGACCTCGGTATCAACGCGCCTAACAGTGAGGACATCACTTACAATTCTGACAGCGCCCACCCCGGCAACTCACGTCATACAGGTGACAGCATGGGCGGTTCAGGCCGTAACTATGAAAGCATCACTTTCCAGGACCCGGAATCCGGACTGTATGACATATTTGTCCGCTCAGTCAGCTCTCTGCCCTCAAACGGATACCCCATCAATGTGGTGGTAAAGTCTAACAACTCAGTTGTTACTTATAAGGTAAATATCCCTGAAGGCAACTGGACATATTACCTCATTGACCGCTTTGATTACACCAATCCCAACGGCGGTGGTGGCGGCTCATCAAACTGGGGTACTGCCAGCTCCTCAACTTCAAGTTATTCCTCCGGAAGCTGGATTACATCATACCATGACACCAACCCCTGGGTTGGTCAGGATACTGACGCTCAGTACCGTGCCTCAAACCTCGGCGGTTCAGGCCCTCTGAAAATAACCCTGATGTGGGATGCATCTAATGACCTTGACCTCGGAGTAAATACCGCAACCGGTGAAGACATTTACTTCGGTAACCGCTCCGGTGCACACGGCGCAAGCCACAGCGGTGACCAGATGGGTGGCAACGGTAGTTATGAAAGCGTATCTTTCTCCAATCCTGCCACAGGTATCTATGACGTATTTGTACGCGTACGCGGAACTGTAAACTCCCCCATCCCCGTCAAGGTGGTAATCAAGGAAGGTAACTCCGTCAAGACTTACCGCGTCAAACTCCCCACCGGCGGCGGTGAGGATTACCGTATTGCCAACTTCCGTTATACCGGAAGTGGAAGCAGCAGCAGCTCAAACTCAATTCCTTACAGTTACGCCAGCGCCTCCACCTCAAACTGTTCTTACAGTAACACCGTAGGTGATTATGTTACCGCCAATGTCAGTGAGGACCATAACAGCGCCCTGGAACAGCGCGGCCGTAACCTGAGCGGAAACGCACGTCTGCGCATCACCGCTTTCTGGGACTTCAGCGGTGACATTGACCTCATTGTAAACACTCCCGGGCGCCACGATGTATATTTCGGCCGTTCTTCTGACTCCGAAACCGGAGGTAACTTCAGCGGCGACCAGTTTGGTGGCACAAACTCTTTTGAGAGCGTTCGCTTCACCAATCCCGCATCCGGTCTGTATGACATATTCATCCGCTGCCGCTCAAGCGTTCCCTCAGGCGGCAAGGTCACTGTTGTTGTCAATGACGGCACCACAAGCAAGACTTACACCACTCGCATTGAAATGAACGGAGCTTCTACCAGAGACTTCAAATTCCCAGGTTACGTATATTCACGTTAAAGATTAAAAATACATAAAAAACTGACATGGAACAGCAAACCCCTCAGAACCCTGAACAGCCTCAGGGTAATCCTCAGCCTCAGGCAGCTCCTCAGACTCCCGCTCAGCCCAATGTGGGTCCCACTCCCAACGGTCTGAAGCCTCCCACACCAAAAAAATCAAACAAGCTGCCCCTCATTATCGGCCTGGCTGCCGCCGGTTTCTTCATGCTCATCTGCGCTCTGGTGGCAATCTGGTTCCTTTTCCTCAGAGGTCCCAAAGTGCTGGAATATGACCGCGGTACCATTGTAAGTGAGTATGTAGACCTCACCAAGAGCCCTGATGATAACACCCGGAGAATCCGCGATGCCCGTCAGCTCGGAAACCGTAATGATGTCCTCAAGTTTGCCCTTTACTGGGATTTCAATGAAGACATTGACCTGATGGTGGTTCAGCCCAATAACACTGAAGTATATTACCTCAATACATTTGACCATTCCACCCGTGCAAGACTTGAGGAAGACGCCGTCTCCGGTGAGGACTCTCCCGAGTACATTACAATCGGCCGTCCCGAAGCCGGTAAATATGACGTATTTGTTCGCGTCCCTGAGCTCTCTCACAGCGAGAACGTAACCCTGGTGGTTATGGACCGTGACGAATACAAATCATATGACATTGAAATCAAGCCCGCCAAGAAAGATAATGAGTATGTGGCTTATTACCTGCTGGCCTCACTTGATTTTGACGGTGATTACACATACGTTGCTCCGGAACCTGAACGTAATGATTATTATGCCGGTAATACTGTGAATGAATACTGGGAAATGGACTGGGAAACAGTTGCTGATGATGATGCAGTGATGAGAGCCCGAGCCCTCCCCGGCAGCAACCGCCTCAAGATTGCCCTGTTCTGGGATACTTCTGCTGACCTGGACCTCATTGTCAACACCGCATCCGGTGAGGACCTCTATTACGGTGACCGCAGCGCTCGCGGTGGTGGCAGTCACTCCGGCGATGATTACGGTCATGGACAAGGCTCAAAGGAATACGCATACTGGTCAAATCCCCAGGCCGGTCTGTATGACATATTTGTACGTTCTATGAGCCTTAACGGTAATACTGAAATTCCCGTTACAGTTGTGGTGATCAATGACGGTGATCCCGTGGTATATAAAGCCGACATCTTCAAACCCAACGGCGCAGGTTACTCTGTAACCTTCAAAGTTGCCGGAATATACGTCAACTGATTAATAGGATAACATGATCATGGCAGCCGCAGGAAGCCCTGCGGCTGTTTTTTATTTCTGAAAGTGTTAAATTGTTGCATATTACCGCTTTTTACCTTATATTTGCAATTCAATCACTCTTTATCATCATCAAATGAATAAAATCTGCCTCAGTACCCGTGATGAGATGGTTATCCTTGACCTTGAAAAGGTTGCTTACTTTCAGGCCAACGGAAATTACACACAAGTCGTTTACATCGCCGCAAAGGGGCCCCTGGTCGGCATCGGCCTCAGTAAAATCGAGTCCATTATTGCCATGGCAACTCCCGTAGGAAAAAAATCTTCTATGATACGCCTGGGTCGCAGCCTTATCATCAACGGCCGGTACATTACGGAAATCAGCGTGTCACGCCAGCGCCTGTCCCTCTCCGATAACCAGGGCAATAACCACGTGCTTGAGGCTCCAAGACAGTTACTCAAAAAATACAAGGAATTAATCAGTAAACAAACCAAACAACCGGAATGAAACAATACACAATCGGACGTGAAGAAGGTCCTCTTAAAATACCCGCAAACGCATCAAGCGTCAGCCGCCAGCATGCCAGAATAACAATTGAAGATGACGGCGTATGGGTTCTTGAAGCCCTTGCCGACCATAAACCCATCTTCATCCGCCAGGACAACGGTTCCCTCCTCCAGGTAAGTAAAAAACGTATCAGCCCCTCCACTGTGGTGGTACTGGGCAGCCCTGACATCACAGGCTTCAGCTTCAAGGCCGCTGACGTGGAAGGCCAGCACAAGACTGACCCCCTCCGTTTCCGTCAGGAATATATCGTTATCCGTGAACACCTGGTTCAGATACAGCAGGAGGAGAAAGCTTATAAAAAGAAAGCCCAGATCTGGGGATGGGTCGGTAAGCTCGGTGGTCTCATGGCCATGGTGATTGCATTTGCCGTGATTCCCATCTTTATGGGTGAAGCCAATATCACAGACTCCATGACTGTGGACCAGGCTGTCCAGGCCGTTAAGGCCGCAGAGGGTCACAAGATGATGGCAACACGTCTGTTCATGGGTATTTTCCCCGTATTAGTGGCCATTCTTGCCGCAGTTTTCGTTACCGGCAAGGAAGAAATCAAAGAAAAACGCAAGAGGCTCCTCCGCTGCCCCAATCCGCAGTGCAATTCCCGCCTCAGTGATGAAGAAATTGAACTCGGCAGATGTAACCGCTGTAAGTCTCACTGCTGATACACACCTTATAACACCTTGATTTAATCTTTTCCTATGAAGAAATTTTTACTGACTCTTCTTTTCACCCTGGTAATGGCCATGGGTGTGGAAGCCCGCACATATGTTCTTGTGGCCGGCGTAAGTAATTACGGTGATGAAAACATCAACCTCCAGCAGACAACAAAGGACGCTAAACGTTTCCGCCGCCTGATGCAGAATCAGACCCGGGACATCACTCTGCTCACATCAAGTTACGCCACAAAGGAAAACATCATGGAGAAACTCCATGCAATCTGTAACCGGGCCGGCGCTGATGACCAGGTCATCTTCTTTTTCAGCGGCCACGGCATGCCATCATGCATTTATACTTACAATGGTGCCCTCAATTATCAGACCATAATGGATGAGCTCAACAGCAGCCAGGCCGGAACCAAAATCTGCTTCATTGACGCATGCCATGCCGGCAGTGCCGTTGACGCTGCTTCAACAGATGATCCTTACAACCAGCGCATTCCCAATACCGCCCTGTTTGTATCCAGTCGCCCGGATGAATACTCCATCGAGAGCCGACGCACCGGCGCAGGATTTTTCACTCAGGGTCTGATCAAGGGCCTCAGAGGTCGCGCTGACCGCAACCATGACCGCAAGATCACCGTCAAGGAACTTTTTGATTACATGTATGTGGATGTGGTACGCCGCAGTGAATCAGTGCAGCACCCTCAGCTCATTGCTCCCAGAGAGATGTATGATGTGGTGATTATGGAATGGCCGGAGAACAGCGCCCCCGCTGATGAAGATCCTGAAGCTGTTCCCGACGCTGCGGAAGAACCCGCTTCTTAATCACCTTCATCCGGTTTTCCGCAGGTTTCGTCAGTTAATCCCGGGGTTTCGTACAGTATTGACTTTTTTCCTTGCGCAGCCCGTGATTGCTCCTTAACTTTGCATCAGAAAACAAAACAACAAATTACTGAAATCAAAAAAATCCCTCAGATATGGAAACCAAGCCCATCAATCCCGTCAATCCCCCGGCATTCAACCCTGCCGAAAACAATAACGCTGCAGCCAACAAGAACGCAGTTCCCAACAAGGCCCCGCAGACCACCAATAACAACGATTCCGCCAAGACAGCCGGCATAGCCGCCGCTGCCGCAGGTGTGGCCGGTGTTGCAGCCGGAGCTGCCGGTTACTTTGTAGGCAGCGAGATTTCTGACGCCGCTGAGGAACTCACCAACCTTGAAGGTCTGGATGTAGTTGATGAACTCATTCCTGATGAACTGGCCGATGCCGCTGAGGTCTTAGAACCACTTGTTGACGCCCTTGAACAGCCTGCTCCCGCTCCCGCCCCTGCACCTGCCCCCGAGCCCGAACCCATTGCATCTAATGACGTGGTGGAACCGGACCCCATTGAAGAACCCTTCCCGGAACCCGAGCAGCCCCAGATCACCGTTGAGCCCGATCCCGCTCCCATTGGCGAGGAACCCGTTGAACCCGTTGTGCCTGAGGAACCCGTTGCCGTCAATGAAGAGCCGGCTGAGGTTAACCCCGGTGTTGATGAAGAAGTGGATGAGCTCCTGGCCGGTGACATGATTGATGAAAATGACATCGACACTCCGGAAGTCTTCAATTTTACGGATATGGAAGAAGTGGCCACTATTGACGGCGATCTCATCACCGCTGCCACTTTCACAGATGAAGCCGGAAACGAGTTTGCCATGATTGACCTGGACAACGATGGCGGTTTTGACATCATCATTGACAATGAAGGTGACCTGGTTTCATACGTGAACGGTATCACCACTGATGACGTGATGGAAGAACTCACAGAGCCCGATTCTTACCTGGCTGCCGATGACACTGACATCACCTCTGATTTCTCTGATGACATGATGAATGACCTCATCTCTTAAAAGACGCGCCTTATGCTTGAACCCATCATCAAATACAAGTGCCCCAAGTGCGGCCATGTAATGCAGGTTAGACGTCCTGCCAAATCAGGTGCTTATAAACGCGTCTGCCCCGCATGTCAGTATCAGCATCAGATAAAGGTCACAGGAACTGAGGACGCACTTGCCGCTGCAACTGCTCCCGCACCCGCACCTGCCCCCGCAGCAGCCCCGGCTCCGGCGCCCGCTCCGGCACCTGCACCCGCTCAAAAACCCGCTGTCCAGACACCTCCCGCGCCCCCGGTTCCCCCCATGCCCCCAAAGGCTCCGGATCCTCAGAACCATGTGGCCACAGACCCCATTCACCTGAAAAAGAAAGGGCCGGCCAAACTCACCATCGTGGGCACTCTCTTCAATAATTCATATCCGCTGGAAGTGGGAGAAATTGTCATCGGACGTGATGATCCCGGTGCTCAGTCTGACATTCCTCTCAAGGGTGACCCCTGCGTCAGCAGAAGAAGCCTTCAGATCACCGTAAAACGTGATGAGATAAACGGATACACATTCCGTCTGAAGGTCCTCAAGAGCACAAACCCCGTCCTGCTTAACGGTTCTGTCATTGACATCAGATATGATGAACCCTTCCTTAATTACGGGGATACAATCACTGTGGGCAAGACAAAACTCCGCATTGATTCTCTCAAATAAGAAATTAACTGCCAATGACTCAAATGAATATTCAACTGGGACAGGCTTACGGCTTTTACCAGATTGGCCAGAGAAAAAATCAGGAGGACGCCAGATTTCCTGACACAGACATTCCCCCGGAAGGTCAGCGATTCTTTATCGTATGCGATGGTGTAGGTGGTCTGGATAAAGGTGAGGTTGCCTCTTCCACCGTGGCGGAAGCCATCGGGGAGTACCTGGAGCAGTATGACCTCAACAAGCCCTTCTCCATGAAGGAACTCGGTTACGCTCTCGGTGCCGGTTATGCAGCCCTGGATAAAAAGAATGTTGGAGCCAACCGCGGAATGGCCACAACACTCACCCTCCTCGTTGCTCACGCCGGTGGTATCACCGTGGCACATATCGGTGACAGCCGCATTTACCAGATTCGTCCCGGGCAGGACAGAGGCGGTGTCATTTACCGTTCATATGACCACTCCCTGGTGAACGCTCTCGTACGCTGCGGCACTCTCACTCCGGATCAGGCAATCAACCATCCCAAGAGCAATATCATTACACGCTGCATGGGTGGAGAAGACCCCGAGTCCCGCTCCGAAGCAACCTCTTACTGTCTCACTGACATTGAGCCCGGTGATGTGTTTATCCTCTGCTCTGACGGCGTGCTCCATGACCTCACTGATCAGGACCTTGTAAACCTCATCAACGCGGATTCAACCCTGGAGCAGAAAGCAATGGAACTGGCTCAGAGATCCGCCTCAAGCTCTGACAATAACACCGCATTCCTTATTCCGGTGGAAACCGTCAACGGTCTGAACATGGAACAGTTTATGGCCCGGCTCATCTCTCAGACTCCGCCCCCGGTGGAAGAAGAGGAGGACGCCGCCTCTGAAGTGCCCATCACAACCCCCATCAGCCCGGACACCACCCACTCTGAAGAAATACAGGCAGAACAGGAACCTCCCTCCCTGGGAAACAAGGTTTCTTCCTGGTTTAAGAAACTGTTTTAAAATCTGCCCTTTACGCACAAACCGCCAAGGCAATCCGTCGCACAATAACGGATTGCCCTTTGGCGGCTTAGGAAAACATTACAGTTATGTTCAAGAAATTATTTATCACACTGTCTCTTATGGCAGCGGCAATTCCGGCACTGCTTGCGCAGGATTTCATCTCGGAAGAGCCTGACAGCATACATGCCATATATGAACGCGCCCTCGCCGGTTCCGCTGATGACCAGAACGAGGTGGGCGGCTGGTATTTCAGAGGCGTACATGTGGAACGCAATTATCCACAGGCCGTGCAGTGGTGGCTCCGCGCTGCTCAGGGTGAGAACGCAAAAGCCACCGGAAACCTCGGTATATGTTACCGCTTCGGCCTGGGGGTCCGGCAGGACTCCGTCCGAGCAACCCGCCTCATCCTCAAGTCTATAAAGGACGGAAACCCTGCCCTTCTTGATTCCGTTTCCGCCGGCGCAGACCGGGGCGACGTGTTTTACAATTCCCTGATGGCATGGCGCCTGCACACCACCCGCAGCGGTGTGGACTTCTTCCCTGACTCCGCCGTCACATATCTGGAGCGTGCCGCACAGGCCGGCTCCATGGAGAACATGAAGCGCCTGGCCCTCAACCATTACAATCGCCGTAATTACACCGAGGCATACCGCTGGTTCAGCTCCGCCGCTGACGCTGACTCCGTAAACTCAATGTTTTATGTCGGTCAGATGCTCCTCCAGGGAAAGGGTGTGGAGAAAAATGAAAGCCTCGGATTTGAGAAAGTCAACATCGCAGCTCAGGCCGGTAACCGAAATGCCCTGTACCTCCTCGGCCAGTGTTACAACTCCGGAACAGGAGTGGAGGCTGACCCCGCTTTGGCTCTCAAGTTCTATACCCTCGCCTCCGGAAAGGGTCTGAGCAAGGCTTCATGGGATGCGGCAAAATGTTACCTCAATGGAGTGGGTACCGCAACGGATTACCCCCTTGCCTCAATATATTTTTCCCGTTACACCACCCAGGCCTCCGGTGAAAGATTCCGCAAGCTCATCACGGACACCATCCCTGACAGCCCCTTTGTCAGATACATGCGCGGAAACAAAGCTCTCTCTGACAGCAATTTTGTAAGCGCCATGGAGGACTTCAACATCCTGGCTGAAAGTTCCCCTGAGCTCGGACGCTTCCTCACTGCCTATGCTGGAGTGAACGCTTTCTCTGAGCAGGATTCAATAGATCAGTGCATTGAGACAATTATTGAAGTTGCTCCTGAAATTCCCCTCGGAAAATTTGTTTTGGGAACCATCTTCCTCCAGAGCAATCCCGCACAGGCTGAACAGTGGTTCCTCAGCGCAGGGGATGACGGTTACGGTGTTGCCTTTGGCATACTCGGTCACGCATATTATTACGGTATTGGTGTGGAACAGGATTATGACAAGGCTGTCCCTTACCTGCTCAGAGCCATGGAACTGGGCCAGCTCACTGAAGGCACGGACACCATTCTGGCTGAGTGTTATGAGAACGGTCTCGGTGGACTATCTCCTGACCCTGATCTTGCCGCCAAAATCCGCAGCGGTGAATTCAACCTTGTTGAAAAAAACCTATATCAGTTTTTCTGATGCAGTCTCTTAACCTACCCCCGTGTCAGCTCAGCGTACGCCCCGCTGACACGCCGGGTAAGTACCGGTATATAATTTATGACAGACTGAGAGCCAAATGGATAGGCCTCAGCCCGGAAGAATGGGTGCGCCAGAACTTTGTGGAGTTTCTGGTGCACCATCGTAATTATCCGCCCCAGCTGATTGCCAATGAAATCGGGCTCAACCTCAATTCAACCCGCCGCCGCTGTGACACCGTGGTTTACAGCCGCTCACTCCGCCCCCTGGTAATTGTGGAGTACAAGGCGCCGTCAGTTGAAATCACACGTGAGGTCTTTGACCAGATTGCACGGTACAATATTGTGCTCCAGGCACCTTATCTTATTGTATCCAACGGGCTGCGCCACTTCTGCTGCCGCTTTTCAGGAACGGATTATACTTTTCTGCCTGACATCCCCGCATACGCGGACTTATAAATGGACACTGAAGTACAAATTACAGGTGCCGGACGCTTTGCACCCTCTCCCACAGGCCGCATGCACCTGGGAAATATTTACGCCGCCGTCCTGTCCTGGGCCGCCGCCCGCGCCGATGGCCTGGAATGGATTCTGAGGATTGAGGATATTGACCGCCAGCGCTCCAAAGAGGAATTTGTCACCCTCCTTGAGGACGACCTCCACTGGCTCGGCCTGGATTGGGACCGCAGATATGTCCAGAGTGAGCGCTTGGACATTTATAATCAGTATTTTGACACCCTCCTCCGGATGGGCCTTCTGTACCCCTGCACCTGCCGCCGTGCTGACCTGATGGCTGCCGGTGCCCC
>CAZNBD010000022.1:0-28013 GCA_964571405.1 uncultured Bacteroides sp.
GTGACCCTCTGCGTCCATCACCTGCTCGATGGGGAGCTGGTTGAAGTTCTGGGGCTCATAGTTGGCCACCTGCTGGCCGTCCACACTCAGGCTCTGTGTAAAGTAACCGTAACGGTAAAGGAAACCAACAGCGGTCATGTCAACACGGCTGTCAGAAGCTTCCTTGATATAGTCACCGGCCAGAACGCCCAGACCACCGGAGTAAATCTTGAGGCAGTTGCACAGGCCGTATTCCATTGAGAAGTAAGATACAGAGGGCACGTCAGTGCGCATGGGAGTTTCCATGTATTCACGGAAGTGCTTGTACACAGTGTTGATGGTATCCATCATTGCGCTGTCTTCCATCAGCTCAGCAACGCGGTCAGCCTTGAGCTGCTGCAGGAGCATCACGGGGTTTTCACCGGTGGCACGCCACAGGTCGGGGTCCAGTGAACGGAAGAGATTTTTTGCTTCGCTGTTCCACACCCACCAGAGATTCTTGGCGAGTTCGTCAAGGGGTTTAAGCTTGGCCGGCAGCTCGGCTTTCACAGTAATGTCACGCCATACAGGGGCATTAGTGTTACTTACGGGAAGTTTCATATTATTCTTATTGAGTTATATTTTTCTGATTTAATTACAGTGAAATGTAAGAGGTCAGAGAGTTAATTATTGATTATGAGGAAGTGTGCGCCTGTCTCTGTTCTGCAGGGCCATGCAGTAAGCATCATCATAGTACTTGATGAACATAGACCAGCGGGCGCGGTCTGAGGTTTCTGAAGCGGCGCGGCTGAACTGTGCGCGCTCCGCCTCAGAGGCATTGAGCAGGGAGATGACATCATCCGTGATGGCTGATACCACCTGGTCATAATTGCTGTCAGTGCGTACTGCCACACGTACGCCTGCGGAGTTAAAATCCGGACCGGGACAAATTTCCTGCACCCAGCACCCGAAGCCGGCCAGGGAAGTGGTTACCGTAGGCACTCCGAAAGCCACGCTCTCCAGCGGGGTATACCCCCAGGGTTCATAATAGCTGGCAAAGACGGTGACGTCAAGGCCGGGGAGCAGGTCATAATAACCCATATTGAAAATGCCGTCCCTGCCGTTGAGGTAACAGGGCACATAAATGACTGTTACGCCGTCCGCCCCATCGTTCTTGAAATTGAGCTGATGGATGCGGGAATTGACAGGGTCCTGGTCATAATTGTGAAGGCCATGAGTTATGACAGCATCCTGCAGGCGCTCGGTTTTTCCGGATTCAATATTACGCATGAGATCCTCACGGGGTCCTGCGCACCATGCCGGAACCATCACCAGAGCCAGAACCTGACGTCCGGCGGTGCGTCCGCGCAGTGCTGACATGCTGTCCAGGAACACATCCAGGCCTTTATTGCGGTACTCGCAGCGGCCTGATGTGGCTACAATGAATGTATCTTTATCATATTCAACGCCGGTCAGGGCTGAAGCCACAGACAGAATCCTCTGCCGTGCGGTGGCGCGGGCAGCGGCCATGCGGGATTTGGCCGGCACAAATGAGGGTTCAAAGCCATTGGGAGTCACCACATCCACCTTCTTATCAAGGAGCTGGGCAGCCTCGGCGGCTGTGACATCACTGACGGTGGTAAAGCAGTCAGCCTGCCATGCAGCGGCCTTCTCCAGAGAGTGCTTGGCCTCCATGTTGAGCTCACGTGCCATCTGGTCACCGTTGTAATTAGGGAGCTGGTCATAAAGGGGCTTACCGTTGCCGCAAATGCTGCGGCCAATGCTTGTGGCGTGAGTGGTGAAGACCGTAGCAGCCTGAGGGAGTCTGTCACGGAGCGTCAGCAGCCCCATTGCGGTGGTCCACTCATCAAAATGAGCAACAACCTTGCGGGGATCCGTACCGGAAACAGCCACAATGCTCTCAATTACGGCGGCAGCAGCGCGGGCAAACGCGCAGCCCTCATCGTAATCACCGTAAGCATGGAGGGAGTCAACGCCGTATAGTTCCCACATGCGCGCATAAGCCTTATCCTTGGAGGCATACATGCCGTCAAACTTTACCAGAATGGCAATGGGTTTGCCGGGAATATCCCAGCGGCCCACACGGACATCCACACCATCAGGGAGCATGGCCTTGCGCAGCCATGTCCTCAGTAATGTGCGTGATTCCGTAAAGAATGGACTCGGGGTAGACTCGCTCCACACATCCGGGCCTATGAAAATGAGCTTATCCTTGAATTGGGATTTCAGTGTTTTTGCCTTGGTTGACAGCACAGTATATATGCCGCCTATCTTGTTGCAAACTTCCCAGCTTGTTTCAAAGAGAAGGTCTATATCATTGGTACATTTATCCATATCAGGTAACTAAGTACTTTTCAGGCCGCAAAGATAGTGATTTTTCCTGAGATAACCAAGTGATACAGTTAAAAAAAGCTACTATATCTTTAAAGTGGTATACAAAAGAGGCTGCGCCCATTTTGACACAGCCTCTTTTCTTTTTGGTGGGGGTATTTCTTATTTTACTCCGTATGCGTTGAGCTGATCTATTGCAAAATTGTTGATGAATTCTGCGTGCTTTGTGATTTCAGCTTCAGCCATATTGCTGTACACAACTGCGGAGTCATAGAATGTCTCGGTTGTCTTGGCGTCGAGCAGGAGGAGGTATGACATTACCAGGTTTCCGGCCATCTCTACCAGGCGACGTGCCATGAAGTCAAGATATGCCTGATTTGATGCAGCTGTCACTTTCTCAACTGCTGCGGCATAAACTTCAGTAAGTTTGGCCAGGCGTTCAGCGATGGGTGCGAGTTTGTCAGAGAAACCCTGTGCTGCGTAGCCCTTGATGAGGTTGAGGTATGTGCCGGTGGTGACGTGGCGGATTGCGGCCACAACCTGGAGCTGTGTTGTTCCTTCATAAATAGAAGTGATACGAGCGTCACGGTACAGGCGTTCACAGGCGTAATCCTTCATGAAACCGGAGCCGCCGTGAATCTGGATGCAGTCATAAGCGTTCTGATTGCAGTACTCGCTGCCCATTCCCTTGGCCATGGGTGTGAGGGCGTCAGCCTGGCGGCTGTACATCTTCATTTCAGCGCGTTCCTCATCAGTGAGTTTACGTTCACGTGCGATGTCCTCATAGATTTTGTACATATCCACAAAGCGTGCGGTCTCATACAGCAGGCTGCGTGATGCGTCCAGTTTGGCTTTCATCACGGCGAGCATCTCTGCCACAGCGGGGAACTCGATGATGGCTTTGCCGAACTGCTTGCGCTCCATGGCGTACTGTTTGGCCTCACGGTAAGCAAGTTCACTTACGCCTACGCTCTGAGCGGCGATGCCCAGGCGTGCACCGTTCATCAGGGCCATAACGTACTTGATCAGGCCCATGCGGCGTGAACCGCAGAGTTCAGCGGGTGCGTTCTTGTAAACGAGCTCACATGTGGGAGAGCCCTTGATACCCATCTTATTCTCAATGCGGCGCACGGTTACACCACCGTTGCGCTTGTCATATATGAACATGGAGAGGCCGCGGCCGTCCTTGGTGCCTTCTTCTGAACGAGCCAGAACCAGGTGGATGTCTGAGTCACCGTTTGTGATGAAGCGCTTTACACCGTTGAGCACCCATGTGCCGTCTTCTTTCTGGGTTGCCTTGAGCATTACGCTCTGGAGGTCAGAGCCGGCATCCGGTTCTGTCAGGTCCATGGACATGGTCTCGCCCTCACACACGCGGGGGATGTAACGCTCGCGCTGCTCTTCTGAGCCGAATTCATAGAGAGTCTCGGCGCAGTCCTGCAGGCCCCAGAGGTTTTCAAATCCTGTGTCTGCACGGCTGACAATGTCAGCTGCCATAATGTACGGAGTGATGGGGAAGTTGAGGCCACCGAAACGACGGGGCATGCTCATGCCCATCAGACCGGCCTTGCGGCACACGTCCAGGTTCTGGACGGTTCCGTCAGCATAAATGGCACGGCCGTCAGCGCAGGAAGCTCCCTGGTGGTCCACTGCCTCGGCATTGTCTGCAATGGTGGTGCCGCAGACTTCACCTACGATTTCAAGTACTTTATCGTAATTGTCCATCGCGTCCTCAAAGTTACGCGGTGCGTAATCATATTTATCCGCCTCTGAGAAGTCACGTTCCTTCAGGGACACAATCTTCTTCATCAGGGGATGATTCAGATGATGACGAAGATCCGGATTATCTGTATAGAAATTTGCCATGGTCAGCAGAAATTACTTGGAGTTCTTTTTATAGTATTTGATGAGCTTGGGAACAACTTCCTCCATATCACCGGTGATAACGTAATCAGCGATTGCGTTGATGGGAGCGTTGGGGTCATTGTTGATAGAGATGATGATTGAGCTGTCCTGCATACCGGCAATGTGCTGGATCTGACCGGAGATGCCGCATGCAATGTAAAGCTTGGGGTGAACTGTCACACCGGTCTGGCCGATCTGACGCTCATGTTCAATGAAACCGGCGTCAACGGCTGCGCGGCTTGCGCCAACTTCTGCACCCAGGGTATCTGCCAGGTCAAAGAGGAGCTGGAAGTTTTCCTTGCTTCCCACGCCATAACCGCCGGCAACGATGATGGGAGAGTTCTTGATGTTGACCTTGCTCTTTTCAATGTGACGGTCAATGATTTCCACCACAAACTCAGCGTCATCAACGTACTTCTTGACGTCCATGTCACGGACCTCACCCTTATAATTGGGGTCACGTACTTCTTTCTTCATCACGCCCTCACGGACTGTGGCCATCTGGGGTCGGCAGTCAGGGTTGACGATTGTGGCAACGATATTACCACCGAAGGCGGGACGGATCTGATAAAGGAGGTCCTTGTATTCCTTACCGGTCTTTGCGTCCTTGTGGTCACCGATTTCCAGCGCTGTGCAGTCAGCGGTCAGACCGCTGTGGAGGCATGAGCTCACGCGGGGACCGAGGTCACGGCCGATGCATGTGGCGCCCATGAGGCAAATCTGGGGCTTGATTTCCTTGAACAGGTTGATCAGCACTGCTGCGTGGGGGTTAGAGGTATAGGGGTACAGGCGTGCGTCCTCAAATTTATACACGGTGTCAACGCCGTAAGGGAAGAGTTCCTTTTCAATGTCTTTGAGATTATCACCGGCCACAACGGCTTCCAGCTTCACGCCGAGGCGGTCTGCAAGCACGCGACCTTTGGTGAGGAGTTCAAGGCTGACGTCGGCCACATGCCCCTCATCGTACTCACAGTAAACTATGATGTTATTATTATCTGCCATAGAATTTTAGATATGTGTAATGAATGGATGAAGGGAGTTATCAGCCGATGGTATGGTTGGCGATGAGTTCCTTGACGAGTTCTTCAATCTGGGCGTCATCATTTTCCAGGGTACGGCTATCCTTGGCTGTAAACACAACGTTCTCAATGGCTTTAACCTTGGTGGGAGAACCGGGGAGGCCGATCTGCTCGGGATCTGCTTCAACGTAAGCTGCACCCCATTCTGCAATCTGCAGTTCAGGATTTGCTTCCACGCGGGCTGCCACTTCCTCAGGGAGAGCGGCTCTCTCAGAGGGAGATGCGGCGTTCTTGTACTTCATCAGGCGCTTGGCGTTGCGGGGGCGACATTCTGCGGCGCTGCCGTTTACTGTTACCACGCAGGGCATGGGCGCAACCACTGTCTCGACTCCGTTTTCAAGGCGGCGCTTAACTGTGATTTTTCCGTCCTTGATGTCAAGGATTTCTTCGGCGTAAGTAACCTGAGGAAGTCCGAGTTTTTCTGCAATCTGGGGACCCACCTGTGCGGTGTCTCCGTCAATGGCCTGACGGCCACCGAGGATGAGGTCGGCCTTGCCGAATTTCTTAACTGCCTGAGCCAGGGAGTAAGAAGTTGCCAGGGTATCAGCTCCGCCGAAAGGACGGTCTGTCAGTACAATACCTGCATCTGCACCGCGGTAAATGGCCTCGCGCACAATTTCTGCGGCACGGGGAAGGCCCATGGTCAGAAGGGTAACTGTGGTACCGGGGTTTGCATCCTTTATCCGGAGTGCCTGCTCAAGGGCGTTGAGGTCTTCCGGATTGAAAATGGCGGGAAGTGCGGCACGGTTAATGGTGCCGTCCTCTTTCATTGCATCTTTGCCTACGTTGCGGGTATCGGGTACCTGCTTGGCAAGGACAATGATGTTCAATTTCATAAGATTATATTTTTTTGTTTAAATTGTATGCAATAAGGGCTATAACAGCGCAAAATTAGCATTTTTTTACGATTACTCAAAACAAAGAGGCCCCGCAGCTGTCTGCGGGGCGTTAAAAAATTATAATGAGGTGATGTATCAGGACTGCTTTTGTTCAATCCATCTGCGTGCGTTGATGAAAGCCTGGAGCCAGACGGTGGCTTCCTGCCCGGTCTGGTCTGTGGTGTACGCCCACTGCCATGGGAAGACTGCGCGTTCAAGATGTGGCATTACGGCCAGGTGACGCCCATCGGCGGAGCATATGCCGGCAACGGCGCCTTCTGAACCGTTGGGGTTGGCGGGATAGCTGTCATAGAGGAAGCGCATTGCCACCTGCGGTGCCTTCTGCTCAGGATTGAATACAAAGCGGCCTTCTCCGTGAGCCACCCAGATTCCGGCTTCTGTGCCGGCCAGGGAGCCGAGCATGACGGAATTGTTCTCAGGTATGGTAACGCTGATGAACTCACTTTCAAACTTGTGGCTCAGGTTATGGTGCATGGATACGGCTGAGGGATTGCCGAGGCCCTCTATCAGTCCCAGTTCCACCATGAGCTGACAGCCGTTGCAGACGCCCAGGCTGAGTGTGTCTTCACGGGCATAGAAGCGGGCCAGGGTGTCATAAGCGGTTTTATTCCAGCGGAATGCACCTGCCCAGCCCTTGGCGCTGCCCAGGACGTCGCTGTTGGAGAATCCTCCGCAGAACACAATCATGTTGATATCGTCAAGGGTCTCGCGGCCGGTGGTAAGGTCGGTCATATGGACATCACGGACATCAAATCCGGCGGCGTAAAGGCTGTAAGCCATCTCGCGTTCACCGTTGACTCCTTTCTCACGGATAATGGCGGCACGGATGCCGGAGGGTGCAGTGCGTTTTTCCTGCACTCCCAGAGAAACGAATGTGCCTGTAAATCCTTCAGGAGCCTTGAAGCGGAGGGGCTGCTTGCCCAGGTTTTCCCGGCGCTGCTCCGCGCACTGCGCAGTGGTCTGGAGGCGGTCAAATCCGTAAGACACTTCCGCCCATACACGGCGCATGGAGGGGACGGAGATGAACAGGTCGCGGTTCTGGTGGCTGATGGTTATCACATTCTCCTCTGCGGGGGCGCCGATGGGGAAATACTTCACACCGGCTCCGTCCATCAGTGCTTCCGCTGCGTCCTTGTGCAGGTCATCAACCTGAATTATCATGGCGGGGTTCTCGGAGAAGAGGATTTTCACCAGGTCGGTTTCTCCGTACATGCAGAAGCCGTCTGTATAGAAATTGACACCTCCGGATGTATTTGAGAAGCACATTTCAAGCAGGGCTGTGACTGTGCCTCCGGCTGAGACATCATGTGCTGCAAGGAGCATGCCTTCATCTGCAAGTTTCTGTATGAGCTCAAAGGCGCGGGCAAAATAGGCAGGGTCCTTTATGTCAGGTACCTGTGTACCGACACGGCCCATACTCTGTGCCAGGGCTGAACCGCCCAGGGCCAGGGGTGTGCCGCTGAAGTCCACATAATAAAATCCGGAGTCTGTACGGCGGTCTGCCACGGGTCCTACGGCCTTGCGGACATCTGAGGTTTCCGCTGCGGCTGAGATGATTACTGTGCCGGGGGCAAGAACCTTACTGCCGTCAGGATACTTCTGGGTCATTGAAAGGCTGTCCTTGCCGGTGGGGATGTTGATGCCTAAAGCGCAGGCAAAATCAGATGCGGCTTCAACGGCGCGGTACAGTGCCGCATCCTCTCCGGGGTTCTTGCAGGGCCACATCCAGTTGGCGCTGAGGGACACGGCCTTGAGGCCTCCGTTCAGGGGGGCGGCCGCGATGTTGGTGAGTGCTTCCGCAATGGAGAGGCGGCTTCCGGCGGCCACATCGGCCAGGGCTGCCTGGGGTGCGTGACCGATTGAGGTGGCTATACCTGCACGGCCATGATAGTCAAGGGCCACTATTCCGCAGTCGGCCAGGGGAAGCTGAAGTTCTCCCTGACACTGCTGCATGGCAATCTTGCCTGTCACACTGCGGTCCACCTTGTTGGTGAGCCAGTCCTTGCAGCCCACTGCCTCAAGGCTCAGGACTGCCTCCAGATATGCCGGAATGAGAGTCTCATCTGTCTCTATTTCTTTGAGTTCAGGAGCCACGGTGCTGTCCGTCATGACGGTCTTGGGAGGATTGCCCAACATGTCTTTTACGGCAAGGTCAATGGCGGCCTCATCTTTACTGTGGCGGCGGAAAACCAGGCGGTGGTCACCGCTTGTCTTTCCCACCTTATATAGTGGAGCTCTCTCGCGGTCTGCAATGCGCTGAACGCGGGGGAGATCCTGGTCATTGATGACAAATCCCATGCGCTCCTGGCTTTCGTTGCCGATTATCTCCTTGTCGGAGAGGGTGGGATCACCCACGGGGAGTGCATCTATATCAATATCACCGCCGGTGCTTTCAATGAGCTCGGAAAGTGCGTTGAGGTGGCCGCCGGCACCATGGTCATGGATGGAGACAATGGGGTTGTCTTCACTTTCAGCCAGGGCACGGACCACATTTGCCACGCGCTTCTGCATCTCGGGATTGGCACGCTGAACGGCATTGAGTTCAATGGCTCCGGCGTAACGCCCGGTGTCCACGCTGGATACCGCTCCGCCGCCCATGCCGATGCGGTAATTGTCACCGCCGGCCATTACCACTGTCTGACCCGGCTCCGGTTCTCCTTTTATCGCATCCTTTTTGGCGGCAAATCCCACACCGCCGGCCAGCATGATTACTTTATCATATCCGTAAATGTGCTTGTTGTCATCCAATTCAAATGTGAGCAGTGAGCCGCAGATGAGGGGTTGCCCGAATTTGTTTCCGAAATCTGATGCACCGTCACTGGCCTTGATGAGAATCTGAGCGGGAGTCTGATAGAGCCACTGACGCTCCTTGATCTGCTCTTCCCACAGCAAGGGGGCGCGGTGCTCAAGGCGGGGATATGAGGTCATATACACGGCAGTACCGGCCAGGGGGAGGCTGGCGCGGCCGCCGCCAAGACGGTCACGTATCTCTCCGCCGCTACCCGTGGCGGCTCCGTTGAAGGGCTCCACGGTTGTGGGGAAATTGTGTGTTTCAGCTTTGAGGGAAATCACGGTGGGGATGGTGCGCTCCGTAAAGAATGAGGGACGGTCTGCCTCGGTGGGGGCAAACTGTTCAACCTCAGGACCTTCAACAAAGGCCACATTATCCTTATAAGCAGAGACCAGGCGCCCGGGGTTTTCCTGACTGGTGCGCTTGATCATCTTGAACAGGGAAGTGGGTTTTTCCTGTCCGTCAATAACAAAGGTACCGTTGAAAATTTTGTGGCGGCAGTGCTCTGAATTGACCTGGGAGAAGCCGAACACCTCACTGTCTGTGAGCGGGCGCCCCAGCTTTTCAGCCAGGGACTCCAGATACTTCTCCTCCTGCTCGCTCAGGGCCAGGCCTTCAGCAGCATTATATTCGGAGATATTTTCAATCTTGACAGCTGGGGCGGCAGTAGCATCCGTTGAGAACACCAGCTCATCAGGATCTTCATATAGTCTGCGGAGCATAGGGTCAAAAACAGGCTCCATGCCCTCAGGCACAGCCACAAATTCCTCCATACGAGAAATGCCGCCGAGGCCCATGTTCCGGGTAATCTCAACGGCATTAGTGCTCCAGGGGCTAATCATTTCCTTGCGCGGACCCACATACAGGCCCTTCAGGCCGGAAGTGAGGGGCTTGGCACCGCCAAGAAGCCACACAAGTTTTTCAATTTCATCATTATCAGGGAGATGGTCAATTTCCACGCCATAGACGCGGTCCAACTCAGGGGAAGAAAAATACAGTAACATAAACGGTGAAATATTTCCTCCGCAAAGATACAACAAATTCCCGTCCCCCGCAAATTTACCGCAAGCCTCAAGAGTACTGTTGTAATAATTTGATTTTTTTATTAACTTTGCAGATACAAGTAACTATCATACATTAATTGCATCCACATATTTCTCACCCACTTATGAAAAGAGAATTTACTCCTGAAAATATTACAGAACTTGGACAGGATGAAGTTTTTGTCTTCGGCAGTAATCTTGCCGGAAAGCACGCCGGAGGTGCAGCAAGAATAGCTCGTGAAAAGTTCGGAGCCGTCATTGGTCAAGGCGTCGGGTTGCAAGGGAGATCTTACGCCATTCCCACAATGCAAGGGGGGATTGAGACCATCAAGCCGTATGTGGATGAGTTTATTGAGCTTGCTTCCTTGTACTATAATAAAAAATTCTATGTCACGCGGATAGGCTGCGGAATTGCAGGGTTCAGGGATGAGGAGATAGCACCTCTTTTTGAAAAGGCAATGGACTGTTTTAATATTATTCTCCCCCGGTCCTTTGTTGAGGCTATAGGCAAAAGACGCCGTGAGAAAGCTGAGAAAGTTCTCACTCCATGGCCGGTGGCCAACTATACTGTTTACAATCTCCTGGTTGATCTGATTCTGGCTTTAGAAGGAGATGTTAATGAACGGACTGACAATCTGAGGAACTCAATTTTCAGTGCACTCAGATTTTATACGCTGGATCTTCCTGATAAGGAATTGGCGGACTACCTGGAAAAGCATCGTACGGATATAATTAAAGGAACTGATAAAAAACAGATTATCGGGGCTATTTCCGAGATGTTAGGGTTGTATAATCTCAACTTGGTCCAGCAATGCATGTGCCGAATCTTTGCTGCCAAAGCTTACAACCTGGCTTATATCCTTTTCCGGTCATATAAGTTCAACCCAAATTCTTCCGCGGGAGATGACATATTCCATAAGTTTGATTACACATTCTTCTGTATCCTGACTGGGCGATGGAACTGCGGTGACAATAGTTATATGTATGGCGATTGGAGAGATTGTGTCAATTTCTTCTGCAGGGAACTCAAGGAGCATGAGAATGAGATTACTACTGATGGCAAGTTTGTCCGTGAAAAATTCCTGAATTTTGTCTCTCGGCCTTACATATGGGAATACTGCCGGCAACATGACGGGCACAGTATGGAGCAGTCCATCAAGCTTCAGTTGGGTAGATGAAGCAGTTGTTCGGTAAGGATATTGACTTGCAACAGTTTGGCTGCTCCGGATTCGGGAACAAGCCGCAACCCCAACGTCCGTTTGTCAACCTATATGTTAAGGTGACAGACGCTTGTAACGCTCACTGCCGCTTCTGCAGTAATGCCGGGAACAAGCCTGTAAGTGCTTTCAACCTTGAAAAGTTCAAAACTTGTGTGGAGGAGATAACCAGTTCAGAAATCCGCCTCAACCGTATCTGTCTCACTGGAGGGGAACCATCAATGAAGCCCATGCTGGCAGAGGAGATTATTGATTACATTGAGTCAAATAAGCTGTGTGAACTCACTCAACTCCAGCTCAATACCAATGGATTGACATCTGATTCCTTACGTCTTATGCACCATAACCGTCTGGATGTAATTTCTGTGTCTCTCCATCATTATCAGCACATTCTTTCAAAGGAAATCTTCAGATGTGAAATACCGGGACATATGGGCGGGTACCCGGGGGTTAACAGGGCAAAACTGAATGTGAGCTGTAATCTTGTCAGGGGTTATATTGATTGTGCTGAGGAAGTGGAGAAATATCTCCGGTATGTGGCCTCGATGGGTATTGTCACCGTGGGATTTGTTTCTCTAATGAAGCTGAACCATTATTGCCGTGAGCATTTTATTGATTTTTCAGAGATAGATTGGGACGCTATTCCTCATCTATATAAAGTAGGTGAAAAGGAACACGCCAATCACTGCAAGTGCCGGAACTATGTTTATGATAGTAGTCATGGAATGATTAATGTCTATATGAGGGAAACTGTTAATCCTGAGTATTGCGGTTCCTCACTTCTATATGACGGTGCGTATCTCCGCCAAGGTTTTAATAAAAACAATATCATTTACTGATAGTATGCTTGATAGTCTTGATTCTGAATTGAAGCGTCGTATCCGGCAGGATTGTTATTCCACTGCGTTCCCCTGGAAGCCTGAAGATTGGGCGCAGTATAAGCAGCCGGGAGGTTTGTCTTTCAAACCTAATGGAAGACTATCTTTCTATATTCACATTCCGTTCTGCAAGAATATATGCAAGTTCTGTGAATACACCCGCTGCCTTGTCCCTGATGATATCTTTCAGCGTAATTATCTCAGGATATTGCATAATGATATCCGCAAATTTCTTATAGGACATCCCTGCGTAACCCTTGAGGGTTTTGATATTGGCGGAGGAACTCCGTCGGCTCTATCTCCAACCAACTTTGCATATCTTATGCAGATATATAAGGAAGTAATTCACCGCATTAATGTTTCTGATGATTTTGAGCCAAGCATTGAGATGTCGGTTACAACCCTTCATCCTGAAAAAATCAGGATGATAAAGGAAGCGGGTATAAGACGTATCTCAATTGGTATACAGCACGGACAGTTTGAAAGATTTCACGGCGCCATCGGTTGGGTACGTCCGGATGCGCGGAAAATAATTGAGGACATCAGAATGATCCGGAATTACGGGAACTTTAAAATTAATCTTGACTTTATGTATGGTTTCAAGGAGCTCAATGTTTATGAAGCCATCAACAGTGAACGCAATGCGATTGAGGAACTTAACCCCGACCAAGTGACTCTGTATGAATTACGTACCAATCAGAATCAAAAAGTAAAGGCAACTAACTCACACTGGAGATTTCAAGAATACGAAATCCTCTATCAGATGTTGACAGACCTTGGATATCTGGGACAGTTCGGACAGAATACTTTCTCTTCAGACCGGTATGATTTCGGCGTGTCTTCCTATATAAGAAACCGGATGCTTGACGGTGGCGATTATAAGGGGTTCGGTATTTCAGCTCAGAGCATGTCTGGAGGTAATGTGGAATATAACGTGGGTAAGAATAGTTCTGACTTAATGTCTTTGATACCTGCAGGCAAAATCCCCGGTAATTACTCTTTTGAAGCCACAGGACATTATGAGTTGCCGGTCAGAGAGAAGTTTGCCAAATTTGTGTGCATCAGCGGATATTCCGGCGGTTTCAACTGGAGGATTGCAAAAGAGAAATATTATCCCGATTTTTTTGAGCGGTTTGGCTCTCTGATTGATTTCCTCATTGGAGCGGAATATGTTGTTTTAACTGACACAAGGATAAATCTCACCCGGAAAGGTTTTCAAAATTACGGTGCAGTTCTTTCCTTATTTTATAAACCTCAACATTTTCAGGCCCAATGATTACATTTCGCTATCCATGTACAGGTCATATATCAATAACCGGATTCGGTCAATTTCTTGAAGATGAAATAAAAGAGCCGCGCCGGAATCTCCGCTTGTTTGCCGATGAACTGAATGAACTTTTGGGGAGTAATTACATCACTCTGGTCAACAGCGGTTCTTCGGCCAACCTGGTTGCGGCTCTTGCTCTGGCTGAAAAGTGCCGCAGTAATGGTAAATCACTCACGGCATTTGCCTCCGCTTTCACTTTTCCAACCACTGTCAGCTCTCTGATCCTGGCTGGGTTTGATGTTAAACTGATTGATGTAGAAAAAGGTGGCTTTAACATTGACATTGAGAAAATTAAGGATGATTACATAACTCCATATGTTATTGTGATTACCCATTTTCTCGGCTTTCCATGTAATACAAGAGAGATTTGCGAGTATGCCCGCTCAAAAGGTTCCTATGTTCTGCAGGATGCTTGTGAGACCTTGAATCTTATCAATCAAGATGAAAGATACCGTCATTGTGATATGGGAGATATAACCACCCTCTCCTTTTATCATCCTCACCATTTATCATCGTATGGTGGCGGTGCGGTGATCTGTAATGATAAAACAGACTATATTATATGTGACAGCATTGCCCACTGGGGACGGGCGTGCAAATGTCATATTGATGAATCAATTTGTTCCAATCCTGTTGGGCCGGCACACCAGTTCACTTATGAGCGTGTGGGCGTCAATGTTGAGATGTCTGAGTTGAACGCATGTTTTGGTCGGTGGCAGTTACAGCACTGGAATGAAATTGAGACCCAACGCCTCAGCAATTACCTTCTGCTGGAAAAGCAACTCCAAGATAATCCCAATCTCCGGATTTGGCCCATTGGGGATTCTGAAAACAGTCCGTTTGTGTTCCCCATCAGGTTATTAAACGGTATGTCGGTCAGGCAGGCGTGGGAATTGCTGTCATCCAATGGTGTTGAAATCCGTACGCTGATGGGTGGTGCCACATGCTCTCAGAAAGCATTTGAGGGAAAAATAACTTTTGGAGATCAATCAAATGCTATAGAGATGGCTGACACAACATTCTTTGTTGGTATCCATCATACCATACCGGAAGAAGATGTCATCTCAGTGGCCACCATCCTGAATCAAATGTTTTAATTACCGGTATAGTAAATAAATACGCGTTATCAGTTCTCAAGAAGACTCATATAATTTTTTCTGTATATTTCATATACTTTGGGAGCATCATATGAGTGTTTTACTTTTTTATAAGCTTCATGGCACATTTTGTCAGCTTGTTGTGGATTATTCTGCGCCCACGTGACAGCTTCAGCTATAGCTGAAGAGGATTTTTCCTTAATCAGGATACCACATGGCTTACCATCAAGACCGGTAAGCATATCCTTGATAGCAGCACGGG
Source organism: uncultured Bacteroides sp. (assembly GCA_964571405.1). Classification (GTDB taxonomy): domain Bacteria; phylum Bacteroidota; class Bacteroidia; order Bacteroidales; family Muribaculaceae; genus CAG-873. The sequence goes on from CAZNBD010000022.1 coordinate 14,809, forward strand.
GACAGGAAATTACGAGTTTGCCCAGACTCATTGCCTCAAGTATTGACATTGGAAAGGCCTCAAACGGATAATAAGTTGGCAGGGCAACAATATCCAGCTTCTTAATGAATTCTATAGCCACGTCGTTGGGAAGGAGACCATGAAGAAATATGTTTTTCCCAAGACAATTTCCTGCTATCTCTTTGATCCGTTGAATCACATCTTTACTTCCCGGGCCAATAATATTTAGAATAAAGCCTTTTCTTACCGCAGCTTCTGTGAGTTCAAATATACCTTTTGAAGGGAGCAGATTCCCGACAAAACCCACTCTGTTATATGTTTTTGGCTTTATTTTAACATCATCAGGAACAAGGATGGGATTTGGAGTAAGAAAGACCTTGTCTTTGAACTCAGGAATTAATTTCAGAGTGCCATATGACCCAGAGTCCAAAACCCAGATACTGTCATATTGCTTCATTGCCATTCTTACAAGTTTTCCAACAACCGAGTGTGATGTCACATACTCTGTTATGCATCCGTAATGACAATGCAGAATAGTTTTAACGCCACTTCTTTTACACAATTTACCAACCATGTAATCTCTCAGTGAGCCAATTGCCCCACTGGTAGTGGCATGGACAAGCTGCGGCTTCATTTCACTTAAGACAGACGATACAGCTTTTTTAATTCTCAGCATTGCAGAAAGGCCTGAAATGCCTTTTGACCAAATCCTCTCATGCCCATTGGACATATTACGAGTATTGTTAACAGGATATATCACAAAATTTTCATCAGGAAATGTTGCAAGATAAGTATTAGCCCAAGAAGCTATTCCACCGTTTCCGGAGAGGGGCATTATTCCAAGAATTTTTATCATTGCTATTTCCTTACAAAAAAATTTTGCTTTTAAACATCACAAAATTAGCAATATTTTTTTATAAGACAAATTTATTTATAAAACTATATATTAAAAAAACAAGAACCCTGATTGAGACTCAGGATTCTTGTTTGTATGTGAGGTTTGTTAGTGTCAGAGTACTACTTTGCGGGGGCCGGCGGGGGTGGTGAGGATGTAGAAGCCGTGGAGGGCGCTGATGTTGAGGGTGGTGCCTTCGGTGGTGGCCGCTACGCGTCCGTCCGCACTGTACAGTGTGAGGCCGCTCAGGAGTGTGCCGTCAGCTGTGGCGGTCAGGGTGGTGCCGTCAGTGTGTACGGTCACTGTGCCTGATGCAACTGTCACATTGCTTATGCCGGACTGACTGGGGTCATAGAGGCGGTACACTGCCATGCCGTTGGAAGGACAGTACTGATACAGTGTATAGTCTGCCTGACCGTTTTTCTCTGTGAAGAGCCAGTTGAAGGTGGAATAGTTACCTCCGGCCTCGTAACCCAGTGTTCCGATTGGCTCAACTGAGGCATACACTTTGTTGAGTGAGAGGTCACGGACGGAGAATCCGCCTTTATAATTGGCGCCTGAATTGTGAACCAGGATTTCATTACCACCGCAGCGGAAATAAGCGCCGCCGCCGGTGGTGTTGCGGTCCGGCTGATTGGTTGATGAGCGTGAAATAAGACATCCCTCGCTGTCGCCGCCGCGATAATAATACAGGCCGGTGGCACGCACCTGATAAATCCAGTTTTCAGGGTCATCATTCATGGGAATGACATAACCGGCAGTGGAACCGGTCAGGGCCAGGTCTGCTGATACGCGGGTGTCAAGGACACTTCCGTTTGACATGGTAATGACGCTCACGGCGGTCTGCCTGTTGGGGAACAGATAAATGTGACCGATCTGACCCAGAACATTACCGGAAGCGTTTATAAAGTTTGTCTGGCCGTCAAGCGGAGTTGTGATTTCAATGCTTACGGGTTCACCGTAGTTACCGGGCATTGCACCGGCGGGATAGATAATAAACTTGTGGGTGGCAGAAGTGGATTTGTCATCACGCACAATGATATTACCGGCGTCATCACGGCAGCAGCCCCAGCCTGAACCGCCGGGAATGTCACCGATGCAACCGCTGGCGTCAAAGATATAAATCTTCTTATCGCTGCAGTCGTTCACATAGAAATAACCGTTAACGGCAGTACCCTGCTGGGCGTTGGTGCCGTCAATATGTGCAGGGGCATTACCGGTGGTGAGAGAATTGATCCACACACGTTCAAGAACCAGGTTGAGGGCCGGATCAGGATCTTCAACAGCCTCCGCAACATTGAATTTCCATGTGGCAAAGCCGTTTTCAGTGATCACACTGATGTTGATATCGTTACCGGCAGCCTTTACACCGGCCGCAGCAAAAGCACCTGCGTCAACACCGCCTTCCAGCTGAGTACCAACCAGGTACATGGAACCGATTCCGGCTGAGGCATCATAAAGCGCGGGAACAATCTTTCCGTCAGACTCAACGGGAAGCACCATATAAACCTTGGCGCCATAACGCAGATATGCAATGCCGTTGCCGTCAGTATAATCAGCCGGCAATTCAGTCATTGAGGCATAAGTTTTGGCATCACCGGAGTCAACACCCCAGGGCATTGTGTACTCAATGGGAGAAGCGCCTGTGCGTCCGTAAACCAGCACATTGTCACGGGAAGAAGGAGTAACCGTCATACCGCTGCCGAGGGCGTCTGCGCCGGCAGTGAACTCTGCCACACATGTGCTCAAAGGCTCAGCATTACCGTTACCTAATTCCAGACCGGTGATGCGGCCGTTGTTATCAGCCACATAAACCTTGAGGCTCTGAGAAGCCTTGCCGGACACCGCAATTGTAAACTGGTGGGCCTCAGCAGAACTTTCAGTATCACCGGGAGTAAAGATCACCTCAGGAGCGGAAGAGGCATTCTTCCACTTCACCAGCTCAGGAAGTGATTTATTGGTTTCATAAGCTCCAATCAGACAGCCGTCTGCAGACAGGGCAATATCAGAAATCACACGTCCGGAAGCTGAGGAAAGTGCTGAAACAGAGCCGTTGGAGTTAACTGCGGCGGCAGTACCGTCATTGAACAGAGTGTACCACTTGGTGCCGTCAAAAACAGCGCGCTTAACAGAGCCCGGATTAGACAGATTACCCTGAGAAGAGGGTGCTCCAAGGTTATAACTGCCCTTGACAGTGCCTTCAATTTCAGGATAATCCAGGGTGTTGGGCGGGAAAGTAACCTCCGGGTTAAGTTCCGGCAGGTTGTGGCCGTCAAGATAATCAGTGGTGATGAAGTCACAGCCCATGTTACCGTAAGTGAGGTATCCGGATTCAGAGTTAGTGGTCCACATATTCACCTTCAGTCCCTCGGCATGGAACTTCCTGACAGTTGATTTATCAAAGTATCCGGCCTGAATGTCCACGTCAATACCATACTGGACGCACCAGCTGAAATGATTGGCCCAGTACTGCCCCGTGAGGAACTGCAGGGTAATATCCGGATAACGGGTGCGGATATACTCCAGACAGGGCTTCATGGAGGTCAGGATAATACATTTATTGCGGAAACCCTTGGCCTCGATTGCCGCAATCAGAGCGGGGATATTGGAGCAGTCGTTATTATTGATACCCGTGGCCCACTTGAGCTCGATGAGAGGACGCACATTTTTTTCATTACAGATATCAAGCAGTTCATCCAGGGAACACATGTGGCCGGTGTATGTTACACCGCCACGAGTCTGGGTGAGCAGGTCTGACTGGAGTTCAGCCAGTGTTGACCCCGTAATGGTGTGTGAGCCACCCAGGCGCGTATTGTCATCATCATGAGAGAGGATGAACTTACCGTCCTTGGTCACCTTGACGTCTGTTTCAAGATACTGGAAGCCACGGTCTGCACCGTTACGGAAAGCTTCCGCCGTACTCTCAACGCCGTAATAGCTGCCGCGGTGACCCACCAGAATCGGCTGGGCTGTCAATGCAAGTACACAGCCCAGGGTCACCAAAAATGTAAAAAGTCGTTTCATAGATTTAAGGTTAGTGATAGAATTGTCAGTAATTTAAAGAGCCTATCTGCTTACGCAGCGGATGGGCAGGGCATCAACACCCAATCTATAACCTATAGGATAATATGGTTGATTATTTATAGTCGTATTAGGAGCAATGTTTTTTTTATCCTCAGTTAATACCACTTTGTTGCTTGTGCCAAAACTTTTCACCCATAAGAAGGGATACCCGGCGCTGAACAAGGCAGTTGTATCAGCAGAATTATAGGTATTACGGCGCAGACCTCCCGCAGGAAAACTTAAATTATCCCAGGTGGTCGCTATGGTCCAAGCACCCGGAGTGGGCACTGATGTAGTAGCTTCCTCATCTTTCGGTATTACCCACCCTTGAGGAGTAGGATCCGCCGGATCCCATTTGCCGGAAAAGCATGGTTGGTTATCATTATTGTAAACAATAGTTGATAAGCCCCATGTATTAGCGCTTTCATTGTTATAAGTCCTTAGTAATGCTGTAGTACCTGTTAAATTGACCTTATGGTAAATCATCTTGAAAGGGAATTGCACCCCCTTTGCTTTTCCCTCATTAGTTGTTTTACCGTAGTGTCGGTCACGGAGCATGCTGACAAATGGTCCGGTTTCATTCTCTCCCACTCGATGGCGGAGCTGGGTGAGCTCGTTACCGTTTATGTCATAAACGGTTGCATTCCAATGCGGGAATGGATCTTTTCTGTTAAACTGATAGTAAAACCCGGGGTCATCCGGACTCATAGCTCCTATATTACGGTCCATGGTTCCGGGCGTCAAGGTAAGCGCCGGGTTGTATTCTGTAATCCAGAGATGCCAGCTCCAGAGATATTCGCGCTGCTCCAGAGGCTTGTCACCCTCGCTTTTCTTACGTATACCCACAATCACATTTCCTTCCGCTCCGGTGGTCTTGAAGAAGATGGAGCTTCTGGTGGGATTTCTATCATTGAGAGGATCTTTAAATGCTCTTGGGTCCAATTCACTAAAGGCAGTGCCTCCTTTATATAAAAAAGTGGCTTTATAATTATTTAATTCGGAAAGGGTAACCGGCAGCCACATAGCGCCTGCGCTTTCATAATAGTCACCATTATTTGTGAGTGCGCCCAGATAGTCACAGAAATTAATCAGTCTCTGAGGCCTGTCCTGCCATATAACCTCAGCCACCCATTCTGTGCTTGGCAGAATGGCAAACGGCAATCCTATTTTAGATCCTGTCGCTAAGGTGTTGGTAAACCATAAATCTCTGCTTTTCCATGTTGCAGGATCTTGTGTAAGTGTTCCATTGCCTTGATCACTTTCAAGCTCCTGCTGCCAAATTTCATAATATGTCTGCTCCCAATTATAATTACTATTTGCCGTTTTTGAGGCTGTGGCATAGTTGTTGGCAGGGCTGGTGGGAAACATGTTGACAATGCGGGTGTCATTCGGGGGGACTATATATGCATTGGCTTCTCCGTACCTTCTGTAAAATTTGTGTACCACCCCGTCATCTGTGGGGAAATTCCTGATTGAGAAATCAAGTACATAGAATTTACCCGGGATAATATTGTAATCATTTACTGTATTGGCTCCCGGCATAAAGTATAAACTTCTGAATTTATTGTACCATAGTTGTTCTTTTTTCCTGTTTATAATTTCCAGGTAAAGGGCATTGGGAGAGGCATACGTACTCTTGTAATACGGATCCGTATTTTCACTGACCACGCCCTGGGTGTTTCTGGGAAGATAAACATCAAAGCTCATGGGCTTATCAGATAAGTTTAAGGCGTAGCCAATTAAAGAATCCATTAAAGCCTGATTTGTGGAAACAGGGAATTGGTTCAGGCGCGCCGGATTTACTGATGATGGAAATCTGGCAGATTCAGTATTATAACTGTCCGCTTCAAAAACAATATCTGCGTAAGGAAGATCCGGAACATTACACCAGTTCACCGCAAGTGTTTTCCGCTTTCTATCCCAGCTATTGCTACCACCGGTAGTACCCTCACCATCTGAAAGCTTCTCCAACTTAAATATCAGATGAAGCTTGGCAACATTGGGGTGAAGCTGTACGTTTAAATGTAAACTGTTAATGTTAACGTATGTTTTACCGCTCATGGGTAGATGTTTCTGCTCATCAATGATGTTCCACACATCATCAGCATTCCTCATGGGTTTTTGAACAGCTTTCAATGCCTGGAGGGTCACTGTATTGGCGGCATTGAACAGTGTGTCATTTCCTGTATTGGCCATCAGCACGGTCAGGAAGCGGTTGCCTTCCACTGTCGGTATCAGGATGGGGATGACGGGATTCTCTCCCTGCCCGTTATACTCCTGATAATAAGGCATACCAACTCTGTCTCCATTTGAATTATACTGCACCACCCAAAAATCATGCAGTCTTCTTTCATCTTCCAGCACGTTAAAATCCACCTCCACTTGATTTTCGGCGCGGGACCCGGGGGTGATTTCAACAATATCCTCCACATTGACAGCAACGGGCACCATAATCTCACGCCCCGGATCTTCAACAAATTCCGGAGGCGCAATGGTTATTATATCATCTGTGCAAGCCGCCATTATGCCGGTCAGCAATAAAAACAGTGCTGACTGCAGGAAAATTCTTTTTATATATTGCATAGGTTTATCTGCTTGAAAATTATCATCTTGACGGATTGTAACAATTACTGCCACCACTCATCATGAGTATGCGGCCATTTGCCCCAGCCTGCATTGAGAATATACTCGTCCCCCCAGGTGTCGGTGGTGCTTACTTCAACACCGGTGTAATCAATAATGGGACTTGCAGGATTGGGGTCTGCGGGGTCATGGACACCCACGCCGGTTGAATAGTTGAGGACATAAGAGTATGTGAATCCCGGTTTCCAATCAACATTTACGGGGGCGGCAGCCCAGCCGTAAACATGGAGTTCTTCCGTGTCAGGAATGTTATAACGGGTCAAGGTACCGTAAATGTTACCATTCTTGTCCAGGCGCTTCATGACAGTGCCGTCTGACTTGCTGACTGAGAGGAAAACCAGATGGTCAAGAGAGGCGGGGTCAGTTGAGGGGAAGATGACATGCCGGTCTCCGTCATGACGGGTCATGCGGATGAGTGAGCAGAAATACATACCGCCTTGTTCATTGGTCTTGTCTGCGGTATGGTTCCATTTGGCATGCTTGGCAGGGATGAGCATGGCCATTCCGCCGTTTCCCATAATTGGAGCGGCGTCCTCACGGCTTGTATGCTCCCCTGTGGTGGTGTTCACACGTACCACCTTATCCCCGGAGTCAAAGACATAATCAACGTAACCCTTGCGGGATTGTTCATTTATTATCCACTGGCCTATGGTGTTTCCCTCGCCGGGATCATTTCCGGTCAGGGCGGAGAGGCTGAAGTCAGCCTCAACGTAAGTACCGCCCACACGTACGCCGGCAATCTCAACGTCATACAGGGTGCTGTTACCCCATACACCGATTACCACCCCGCAGAGCTGATGCTCAAAGTCAAGCTGTATGCCGGAGTAAATATGGTCTGTCTTATTACCCTCCCCTATGGAAGTGATAAAGTCCACCTGTCTGGAAATATCGGGCGCCACGCGGAAGCGTGTCAGACGGTAATCATAGTTAATTCCGCCACCCTCCTTGACTGTTGCGTTTTTATATATGAAACATTCATCACCCACGCCTGCACGCCTCATCATCTCGGAGCGTGTGGGGTGGAAGGCAAAGAATTTGAGGCTTCCAATTTTTCCGCCGGCATTTCCGGGCCATCGGCAGCCATCGGAGCGGAAAAGGCCGTCAGCCTGCCGTGTTACGTTCTGGTCCTCACAGTGAACGGAGAGTATGCCGTTCTGACCGGGATCATCTTCAGGGCAGAAGGCTGAGACGGCAAAACCTAAATTAAGCATCTGGTTATCCAGATTATATGCACGTGACTGTACCGGCTCCAGATTGGGCGCAAACGGAACCTCATCAGGGTTTACAATAATGTTGTTCTCCTCTCCGGAGCAGGATGTCAGCACCGGGAGCAGAGTCAGGAGAGATATGAGAGAGAATGTGAAAATATGATTGATACGTTTCATATGATTCTTATGTTAATATGATTCGTATTTTTAATATTCAGGAACAACAAAGTCATCGCCGCCGCCAACTTTCCACTCCTTGACGGAATAAGTCAGGGCCACTCTGTCACTGATAACGGGGTCTCCGGCATGCGGGAAGGAGGTACTTACCTCAGGGTCAAGGAGTCCCACTCCATGAGAATAATCCAGCGTGTAAATATATCTGTTTCCTGGCTTCCAGTTTCCTGAAACAGCCAGGGCTGCCCATCCGAATTCCTTTATTTCCTCATCGGCAGCCATGTCATAAGGCTCTGAATGAGCGGCATCCATGTAAAAGCTGTCACCCTCTTTGTACAGCCGGCCCACAACCTCGCCGGATTCCTTTTTGATGGCCATATAGACGGGCAGGATTTTCGTGGCGTCAGCACCCTGTGACAAGTCTCTGTAAGGGAAGCGCTGTGTATCCTCCGGATTCACGCCTGCATTTATCGTGGCGTCTGTAACCCTCAGAAGTACGCTGATATACAGTTGATTCTTATAATTTCTTTGGTCTTTGTCTGAGTCCCATTCAGAGTAATTGGAAGGAATGAGCATGGCGCAGTTCTCATTGCCGTCCTGGCGTACAGCGCCCATGATGGAAACCGCATCATCCTCAATCACAGGGGTGCTTTTCCCTATATTCACAATCTTATCCCCGCTGCGGAAAACATATTCCACAATACCGGGAACGAGCTCATTACCCCACTCTCCCCCGCCGTCAACGGCCTTGAATTCAAAGGTATTACGAACACCGACGCCACCGATGCGCACACCCGCAATCTCAATGTCACAGGTCTTGTGCAGGCCAAAAGCCTTGATTTCAATCCGGCTCAGCTGATGGGTGAAGGGGATGGTTACTCCGGAAAAGAGATTGTCAGCCATGGTGCCGCTGGCATAGGCCGTCAGGAAATCCTTCTGACTGGCAATATCTTCCTCCACGCTGAAGTCCTTGAGTCTGTACTTGACAGAACCGAGGGTGGAAGTGTTTTCCAGCTCCGTGCCCGGCAATTCATCAACACCGGGATAGAAACCGAAGAATGTCACTGTGTGTCTCTCCTTGGTGGGGTCCGGCCAGACGCACAGCGGTGAGGAATAGACATCAGAGCCGCTCACCATATCCAGCTTTACATTATCAAACAGCGGATTGAGCGCCCCGCTCTCCACCATATCAGGATCCCCTGCATTAAATGCGGTAACATAGAAACAGGGAAGATTATCCACTGTGGTTTCAAGTGCGCGTGAGCTTACCTGCGGCAGCGCAGTGCGGAAATATATCTGATTCCCGTCCCCGTCAAAGCGAGGGGGTTCATCGTTCTGAGAGCAGGCTGTCAGAAGCAGTACAGCCCCGATAATTATGTATATTGGCTTAAATGAGGAGTTCATATCTGATTGGTTATTTTTCCGTGTGCCCGGCAACTTTGAGCACAGACACATAAAGAGCTATGCAAAGTTACTAAAAAGCAACCAATTCCACAAAAAAATCCTCATTTTTATGTTAAAAAATCACGTATATACACACAAAAGCGCCCGGAGTGTTCCGGGCGCTTTTGAATGGGGTGGTTAATTGTTTATGCAAACATCTTAAGTGAGAGTTCTGTAAGCCAGATCCACAGGGGACAGAAGCCGATGAACAGGATTACTGACAAGGTCAGTGAAGAGGTACCTGTTGCTACGTATGTATCATACTCATCGGCAATAATGATACCTGAGAATGCCGGGGGAAGAGCTGCTGCCACAACAAGCATCTTGAGGTTCAGAGGATCCATTCCGAATACCAGACCGAGCACAAGCACTACCAGAGGCATTACAATCATCTTCATGATTGAACCCAGGATAGCCTGCCAGTTGATGGTAATGGTAATGGCTGAAAGGGTGATACCTGCTGAGAATACGGCCATTGAGGCGTTGGCTTTGGCGATAAGGTCAAAGGACGGGCTCAGGTATTCAGGCCAAGGCAGTCCGATAACAACCCAAACCACTGCCAGGATAGGTGCCCAGGCAACAGGCTGCTCAAGGGCGTGGATCACAGGTTTCCAGGCGCTTTCTTTCTTGGTGGAACCGGGGTTCTGTTTCTCCAGTGATGCGTTCATCAGGGAAAGTCCAACAGGAATACCGATGGCGTTAACAACGATACCTACGATGGCTACTACAAGTGCTACTGAGGGAGATGTTCCGAAGATAGGCTCCAGAACCGCAAACCCAAGGAAGCCGATTGTAGGAGATCCACTGATCAATGCTGACACTGCCGCATCCGCACCCGTGTTCTTTTTAAAACAATACCTGAAGACAAAGTACACCAGCATGAAGCAGGCCATGATACCCACTGTGGAGACTATTGTAAGCTTAAGGTCTTTTACCAGGTCCTCTCGGGATGCCTGTACGATTGATACGAACAGGGCTGCAGGGAGGGCGTAATCAAGGACGACTTTATTGAATTTCTTGGCGTCCGCGCCGGTGAATATCCCTTTCTTACCGGAAATGTAACCGGCAAGCATCACCACGATGATAGGGACGATGGCGTATAGTATAACGTGACTAATGTTCATAATACCTTAGTTTTAAGTTATAAAATAGTTGAATTAAACTTTTACTGCCTCTGTGTTTATACTGTGTAATCAATCAGAGGAGCGGGGTTAAGGTACCCGATATGACCGGACTCTTTACCGGAGTCGGCGGCCAGCTGAACATCAATCAGAGTAGGACGCTTTGAAGCGATGGCAGCGGTGAGTGCCTTGGAGAGATCTTCAGGAGTTGATACGCGGTAATTGTCAGCTCCGAAAGCTTCGCCAATAAGATTGTACTTGGCGTTTATATCCAGTGTGGTAGGAGCGGGAGCATTACCGCCGGAGGGGTTGACGCCTACACCGTTATAGATACCACCGTTATTGAATACAACCACTGTTACAGGGAGTTTGTAACGGCAGATTGTGGCAAAGTCCATGCCGGAGAATCCGAATGCGGAGTCACCTTCTACGGCAACTACACTCTTGCCGGTTGCAACGGCTGCACCGATGGTTGAACCCATACCCATGCCCATGATACTCCATGAGGCACAGTCAATACGGTGACGGGGAAGGAACATATCCACGCTGTCTCGGGTATCATCAAGGGTATTTGCACCTTCGTTCACCAGGATAACATCGGGATTGGATTCCAGGATAGGCTTGATGGCGCTCAGGGCTGTCCAGTGGTTCATCGGAGATACCTTTGAGGCATCTGCCAGACGCTGCTGGAACTTAGCGTTCTTGGCCTTGGACTCTGCCTGCAGGGAGGTCAGCCATGTGGGATCTGTGCTCATGGTCTTGCCCTTAAGTGCGGCAAGGATCATGTCAAGACTTTCACCCATATCACCTACAACAGGTGCGGCAATGGGCACGTTGCGGTCAATTTCAGTGGGCTGCACATCAAGCTGGATGAACTTGCCTGCGGGATTCCATTTTCCGCGGCCAAATGAAAGCATCCAGTTGATACGGGCACCGATAACCATTACAACATCAGCCTGTTCCATGATGGTTGAGCGGCATGAAAGAGCGCTCAGAGGACCGTTGTCAGGCATCAGACCCTTGGCCATACTCATTGAGAGGTAAGGAATCTTATAAGTCTCGATGAGTTCCTTGATCTTGTCATCAACCTGGGCGTAAGCTGCGCCTTTACCGAGGAGGATGGCAGGTTTCTTGGCGGAGGTAAGGAGCTCTACGGCGCGGTCAACGGCAGCCTGTGTAGGAGCAACGGTGCTTGCCGGATCAACGGGTTCGTAGAACAGCTTCTCTGCGTCTGCGGCATTCATGATCTCGCCCAGGGCGGGAGTTGTCATGTCAATATATACGCCACCGGGACGGCCGCTGACGGCTGCGCGGTATGCGCGGGCCACTGCCTGAGGAATGTCCTTGGCATGGCTGCAGCGGAAGGCTGCCTTTACAAGGGGACGGGCGGTATTGAGCTGGTCAAGCTGCTCGTAAGTACCCATATCCATGTCCACCATTGTGGGGTCTGATGCACCGGAAATCTGAATCATAGGATAACAGTTAACGGTGGCGTTGGTGGTGGCGGTAAGGCCATTGAGGAAACCGAGGGAGGAAACTGTCAGCAGAACGCCAGGGGTCTTGGTCAGGTAGCCGTGGGTGGCGGCTGCCATACCGGCCTGCTGTTCAAAACGGAAACCATAATAATTGATACCGATTTTCTGCATGGCGAAGGCGGCCTCTGTCACAGGAATACCAACAAGTCCGTAAACGTCTGTAATGCCTACACGGCGGAGCGCTTCAGCCAGTATATACATTCCGGTTACCTGTTCCGGAAATTTGGGAGCTGCCGTGCTGGCAGCTGTATTTGTATCTGTTGTTGCCATAATGTGTTTTATGTTACTTTGAGAAGTAAAAAAGGGGATAAGAGGCAAATGGGGTTGATTCCCTTTTATTTACCCCTTATCCCTATTCATGTGAGTTATTAACGAGTGTTTTTCTCTTTCAGACGTGTGTCTTATTTGGTAGTTGTTGTGGTGTCAGTCTTGGGCAGCGGAGCAGTTGTACCGTTCTTGGCGAATGATGCAATCTGGTCATCAGTATATCCGAGGCCTTTAAGGATTTCATCGGTATTTCCGCCCAGAGTAGGACAAGGACCGTAAGTAGGCTGATAGTTACTCATGGTGAACGGACAGCCAACGGTTACGAATTCACCGATTTCACCACCCTGGTCAATCTTAACCAGTGTATTTCCGTCATACAGTGACTGGTCAGACATCATTTCCTTGGTTGACAGTACGGGACCTACAGGTACACCGGCCTTTGAAAGGATTTCTGTAACCTCAAATTTGGTCTTGTCAGCACACCATGCGCCGATACGCTGGTAAATTTCCTGTTTGTGGCGGTCACGTGCATCGGCTGTGTTGAAGTCCGGGTTGGTGAGCCAGTCCTGGAATCCGAATGCGTTACATGCCAGTTCAAAGTCCTTGGCACCGCGCTGCAGGATGATGTAAACGTAGTTGTTGGCGTCAACTGCTGAATCAAGGTCACCGGCGGGTTTACATTTGTAAGTCCAACCAAGTACGCCACCACCTTCAATATTACCTGAACGAGGAACACAGTCTCCGAATTTTCCGTCAGGATACTGCGGGAACTGTGTCAGATAACCGATCTTGTCGAGTGTGAGCTGGTCACGTGTCTTGATACGGCAAAGGTTAAGACATGCATTGTGCATTGACT
>CAZNBD010000023.1:0-27512 GCA_964571405.1 uncultured Bacteroides sp.
AGGGATTCGAACCCTCGTCCAAACGCGGAACTAATGAGCTTTCTACGTGCGTAGTTTCAAGTTGGTTTTCGGGTATCGGCAGGCCTGAAACTACCAACCGGTACCTTATCCCTAAAATTTCGGTCTCCGTCCGGGAGAACAAGAGGCCTATTTCCGATATATCTGCACCGCCTGATCGATTGGTCTCGGAAAAAGGACAATCGGGCGATGTCTCGTCTCCCCAACTTTTGGGGAGATTAAGCTGATCTACTGATCTTCAATCAAGCAGCAAGAGCGTAGTTGTTTTCGCCATTTAGATGGGTCGGTCACCCGAGATTAAAGAGCATGGATGCCAGAGCTCTGCACGCTTACACACCACTTCTACACGCTGTCAAAACCGGTCAGCCCCGAGTGATATGTCAGATTTGAAATACAAAAATACGGAATTCTTCTCATTTATCCTATTAATTAACAAGTTTTAATGTTTGACGACCGGGAGACATGTATGGTTTGCGGAATTTATTCCCGGGGGTGAACTATGTTAAGGCCGGAGGTGTTTATTTTTAAAATTAAATCTCACATTATTATGGCTAATATTAAGAAAAATCTTACTGAACTGGTTGGAAATACTCCTCTGATGGAGCTTACGGGTGTTGAAAAGGATCTGGGGCTGAAGGCCCGCGTTCTTGCCAAGATTGAATATTTCAATCCCGGAGGCAGTGTCAAGGACCGTATTGCTCTGGCTATGATTGAGAAGGCTGAGCGGGATGGTGTGCTTAAGCCGGGTGGCCTTATTATTGAACCGACAAGCGGCAATACCGGTATAGGTCTGGCCTGGGTGGCGAGTGTGAAGGGCTATAAGCTTATTCTGACAATGCCTGAAACTATGAGCGAGGAGCGCAAGAACCTGCTCCGTGCCCTGGGCGCTACTCTTGTCCTTACTCCCGGCTCCGAGGGAATGAAGGGTGCTATCAGCAAGGCCAAGAAGCTTCAGGCTGAAAATCCCGGCTCTTTCATTCCGCAGCAGTTTGAAAATCCTGCCAATCCGGCCATTCACCAGGCAACTACTGCGCAGGAGATCTGGCGCGATACTGACGGAGAGGTTGATATATTTGTGGCCGGAGTCGGCACCGGTGGTACCGTCAGCGGTACAGCTCGCGGCCTGAAGGAGCACAATCCTGCCATAAAGGCTTATGCTGTTGAGCCGGCTACATCAGCTGTTTTATCAGGTGAAGCTGCCGGCCCCCATAAGATTCAGGGTATAGGCGCAGGATTTATCCCGCGCAACTATGACGCTGATGTAATTGATAAGGTGATAAAGGTTTCTGATGATGACGCAATCAAGACCTCCCGCCTGCTTGCGCAGAAGGAGGGTCTTCTGGTGGGCATTTCATCCGGAGCCGCGCTGTATGCGGCCATTGAGCTTGCCCGGAAGCCGGAGAATGAGGGAAAGACTATTGTGGTTCTTCTTCCGGACACCGGTGAGCGTTATCTCTCCACAGTGTTATACAACTTTAAGGATTATCCTTTGGACCGGGACATTTGATTTTGTCGGGTCCGGGGTACTGGCCCTTGCCTGAAGTTGCTTTACCGTACATAACTGCATGCCGCGGGCAGACATGGTAACATGCCAGACAGAACGCACATACATCACTCCAGACAGGTTCCTTACGGCTGTCAGGGGTGATGTTTTTCATTGGGCATACACTGATGCATGCGCCGCAGGCTATGCAGGCACTGTTGTGGCAGAAAGGTTTAGGATTCATGGCATGACGGATGAACCACGGATATATTATGCGGCTCTTTATCCAGGCAAAACTTCCGCGCACCATCTTTCCCGGCTTATTCTGCCTGATACATTCTGCAGCTTCTTTTACTGCCTCCGGGAATAAGGAGAGTTTTGAGCAGGCCACTTCCACAGAATCCACATCAAAACCTTTCATGGTTACATATGTGTTAGGCATCTGGATGGATGAAGCGGAGGACGGTGACCACCCGCGCTGCTTTATGAGTCTGCGCCACTGCTTGTCTGCCAGACCGGTGTCATCTCCGCAGGTACAGACCATGAAATGGGTTGCGGAAGCTGCGCCGGTGATTTCAACGGTTCTGATAAATTTTACCACAGCCGGAGGCACTCCCCATGAATATATGGGAAAGCACCAGATGATACGCTCCTGGCCTGCAGCATTGACACGGACATTTTGGTTGCGGGCTGATGCAGCAACATCCATCATAACACAAGAGTCATTGAGCTCGGCACCTAAAAGCTTGGCCACAGCCTCCGTGTTCCCAGTCCCGCTGAAATACAGTATCATTTTTTACCGGTCTGTTTGATTGTAACCTGGGTGGCTCCGAAGCCATATTCAGCAAAAGAAGCGTCCTGAACGTCATGACCTTTATACCGGTGAGTGAGTTCTTTCATCAGAGCCTGGCGGAGAACCCCGTCACCCTTGCCGTGAATAAAGACAATCTTGCGCCCATAATTCCTGAGATTACTGTCCATCACCTTGCTGAAAGTATCAACCTGGTAATTAAGAATATCAGCGGGGGAGAGCCCTGCCGTAGAGTCCAGGAGTTCCGAGGCATGGAGGTCAACCACCAGGGGTGCGGATGAGGGCTTGGAAGATTTAGATTTTGCAGGTCCGGGTTTTGAAACATGTTGGGGCTTCTGCCGTTGAAGAAGCGGTTCCAAGTCCAGAGCGGCTGCCGGCACTCCGGCAGAGAGGATATCAAATACCAGTGCTGGATGATCAAAATACTTGTAGGGACGGAAGCAGTGCAGCTTGGCAAACTTGGTGGTGTCTACCTTGTATTCAATCTGAATGGTGTCACACAGTTGGTAAGCCAGATTTTCCTTAAAGGCAATTGCCTGAACAGATAATCTGTCAAAAGCGGTGAGGTCCGCCTGCTCAACTGTAAAAACAAATTCCTGCATACCCGCCTGAACCAGACCTCCAAACCTGAGAGTCCACTGACTTTCATCAGCAGCACGGGAGCTTACGGTGACAAATAAAGAATAATTGGAATCATTGACCAGAGAGGCCTCAAATGCCGAGCGAGAAAGAGTCTGTATATCCACAGGTTCAAAACCCAGGCAGAGATTTATCCTGTCGCCACCGGGGAGTTGCGGTGCTGGTGCAGTGCTGGTTTCACTGCGGCGCAAAGTCTCTTTCCTCAGGGCAGGAGCCGGTTCAGCTGGCGGCACAGACGCTGCGGCTGCGGCATCTCCTTTACCAACCACCACACATTCCCGGGTGAGAACCGGGGTTTCAAAGCCATCAGCTTCTTCCACATAAGCAATGTTTCCGTCAATGCGCACAACACGACCTCCGCCCACAGCATTGAGGAAACGAACAGTATCTCCTATTTTCATAAACTACATAATTAATAATAAATCAAGTCCGACTCCCGGTGAGGAAATCGGACCTGTATGTTTTCTGGCACCGGAAATACAGGCGGAAAAAACTGCGCAGTGAACCGCCTGAGAACCTTGTGTAGAAATTACTTTTTGTTGCGGACAGCGTAACGGCTCATGAACTTGTCCACGCGGCCGGCGGTGTCAACCAGTTTCTGCTTACCGGTGAAGAAGGGGTGAGAAGAGCTGGTGATTTCAAGTTTAACGAGGGGATAAGTAACACCGTCAACTTCAATAGTCTCGCGTGTGGCTACAGTTGAACGAGTGATGAAAATCTCTTCGTTGGACATATCTTTGAACACAACTTCGCGGTAGTTGGCGGGATGAATGTCTTTTTTCATTGTTATTTCTTATTTAATACGTATTAATCACATTGTTAACAGCGCTGGTAAGGCGCGTATCTGTAATGGCTCGGCAAAGGTACAAAATTTCTCTCAGCCCACAAAATTTTCTCAACTTTTTCAAATAAAACGGCCATAAAAAAAGTATAAAGCACCCCTCCGTGCGTGGAGGGATGCTGTTTTGTGGACACGTCTGTGCTGTGGAGTTATTCAGTCTGGGCCTGGTCTGCGGCTTCGGCAGCTTCAGCGGCTTGGTCTTCTGCAATTTCGTTATCCTTGAACTGGGTGATGTCGGCTGCGATGAGCTGATTGTACCAGCTGAAGAGTTTCTTGATGTCTGTGGTGTAAACGCGGTCTCGGTCAAAGTCGGGGAGGACTTTTGCAAAGTATTCACGGATCTGAGTGTCTGAACCGAGAGCCTTTACGTCAACGGGCTGTCCCCCTGCCACTTCATAGAGCTTGGTGAGTACGTCTCCCAGGGGTACATCTCCGTTTTCTGTGTACATTGAGATGTCTGCCAGTGATATTACTTTGTCTGTGGGGTATGAGGGCATGCGTTTTCCAGTGGCGATATTTTCAACGATGAGTGCGTTTTTTCCGCGGGTGAGGAGGCGGTAAAGTCCGGGTTTGCCTGTTATGGCTATAATTCCTTTAAACATAATGATGTGTCTTATTTTAGTTGTTTGTTTTTTCTATTTATAAAAACAGATGAGTCTGAGATGATGTTCAGAAGATGGGGAATGTGGAGTTGTTTTGTACAAACTTTTCTTCAAACTGCTGGTTTGTCCATGTGAGGAAGAGTATTCCCTGGATGAGGCAGATGATTCCCCAGAGGTCACATGTTACTATATTGAGCCCTAAGCAGATGAGGCCTCCGGTAACTTTGTTGCAGTAAAAATAATGGATTCCGAAACTGCCGAGGAAGATTGCCAGCAGTGCTGCCACACCGCGGCTTTTGCCTTCCGGACCGGATGGCGCAAACAGATCATTGGAGTACTGCTGCTGATACGGCACATGGTCAAGGGGTGCGCCGCAGTTGGGGCAATACTGGTTATTGTCTTCACTGTATGATTTACAAGACGGACACTGTTTCATTCTGATTTGAATTATTATTTGATGCGGACAAAGTTAGTGAAAAATTTTAAATAAACAAGAAAAAGAGGTGCTCTCACGAGTACCTCCCTTTCCATTCATCACATTATGCTAATTTAAGTGCTATATTTAATGGGGTTTTATAATATCAATAACGACTTTCCACGATATCCCAGTCAACGATGTCCCAGAGCGCCTTGAGGGCGTCAGCACGTCTGTTCTGGTAATCCAGGTAATAAGCGTGTTCCCATACATCAAATGTGAGCAGCGGTGTGAGACCTGCTGTGATGGGGTTCCCTGCGTTGGGTCCCTGGGTGATGATGAGCTTTCCTTCCTGGTCACGGCTGAGCCATACCCAACCGGAACCGAAGAGTCCTACACCTGCTTCCACAAATGCTTCCTTGAATTTTTCAAATGAGCCGAAGTCACGGTCAATGGCTTTGCGGAGTTCGCCTTTTGGCTCACGTGATCCTTCAGGTGCAAAGGTGAAGAAGTAGAATATATGGTTCCAAGCCTGCGAGGCATTGTTAAAGAGCGGTCCCTGAGCTTTGGCAATTACGTCTTCAAGTTCCATATCCTCATACTCTGTGCCCTTGATGAGGCGGTTGAGGTTATCAATATATGCTTTTTCGTGCTTCCCGTAGTGGAACTCTACGGTGCGTTTACTGATGGCCGGTTCAAGGGCATCTTCAGCGTAAGGGAGTTCGGGTTGTTCGTATTTCATATACTTAATCTTGAATTATGTTGTTATCAAACTTTACAATAATAACACATCAGGCCCGGAGGTGTTCACCGCCAGGCCTGTATTTGACAATTTTTTAACCTTGTGTCTTACTTTTTTAACTCATTGAGGAGCGCACCTGCCAGGAGATGTCCCCACATTCGGTATCCGTCGGCTGTAAAGTGTACGCCATCGCGGCCGAGGATACCTGCGTTCTGCATCCTTGCGGCGGCTCCGCGTCCGCCGGCCAGGCTGAACATATCATATACGGGAATGCCCTCAGCGGCAGCAACTTCCATTACTGCATCGCGAGCCAGCTCGGCGTTCTGGTTTACCACCAGGCGTGTGCGGCGGTTACGGCGGCGCCCGGTGCGACGTTTTTTCATGCACTCTGTGGGTGTTACAAGCATTATCCGTGCTGACGGTGAATGACTGCGAAGGCAGGAGATGAGGGAGCGGGCGTAATCCTTGAGTTCATTGCTGTCAAAGCGTCCGAATGCCTCGTTTGTCCCCAGAGCCACTATATAAAGGTCCGGTGCGAGTGCTGAGATTCCGGGCCCGAAGCCCTCAAGTGTGGCATAAGATCCGTAAGTGGCCCCATTGTTACCGATGGAATGAACTGTTACACCGGGTGTGCCGTTTTCCAGAACAAAACCTCCTATGCTTGTTCCTGTCGGAGCTGCAACTTCTACTGACATTTGGTTTACGAGAGTGTCACACAGCACCATGTCTCCTATAATGGCTGTGGATGCAAGACATTCTGCGGAGCGGATGGCGGAGCTGTCTCCGCATCCCATCAGACGGAGGGACCGGAAAGGCTGCTCTGAGCTGATTTCAAACCGGATTGGTTCAGAAACGGGTTGGATTCCGATTCCGGTGAATGTCATGGCTGTTTCCCATGGCTGCTTGAGCAGACGTGCGCTGTTGTAATTTCCTGAGGCTGTGATGGTGTAATCCACGGGCTGGTTTGTACCGGCCAGGCGGAATGGAATAAGCAGACCGCGTCCTGCTGACCCGGCGTCCTGGCTGAGACGGCTGCGGAGTACGCTTCCGCCGAAGTCCGCCTGGATATGGGAATCCCCCAGGTAAACCACATTGAACTGTGCTTCTCCGGCAGCTGCTGCGGCGTAATGTTCACGGAGGGAGGACCAGTCTGCACCGTTCATGTTGATGGTATTGGCTTCAAGATTGAGAAAGGGATATGAAGCGTATTGGTCGGACTCCATTGTTATTCCGGTCTGGAGTGTGGGATCAAGACGTTCTGAGAGCTGAGAACTGTCCCGTTCCTGAGCGTATGAGAGGGAGGATATAATTAAGAGGAGTGCGGCAGAGAGGTGTTTCATATTATTATATTATTACCGGGAGAGGGCATGATTGATTGCAAAAAACAGTTCGCGGGCCAGGACTTTTCCACCTTCATGATTAAGATGGATATAATCGCCGTTGACAAGGTGTCGTTCCCGCCATTCCACCACGGCATCCTCGCCGCCCTGGGCCTGGCGGGTATCCCAGAACATGCAGCCCTCGGCACGGGCGTAATTACGCTGTGCTTCTATCATGTTGACGCATGTACGCATGGAATGAACCTGAGAGCCGGATTTGTTTCCGCGGTCAGATATTCCCATGATAAGTATGTCTGCTTCAGGATATGCGGCACGGACTGTCCGGACGGCATTTTTCATACCTGCGGCGTATGCTGTGTAATCAGACTGCTCTGCTGTGAGGGCGTTGATGCCGAATTCAAGCACTATCAGATCATAAGGAACTGAGGCAGACGTGATTGCTGCCAGATTCTGGTTGAGACTTCTGAGTGTCAGGCCGGAATTACCGCGCATGGACATGCAGTCCACTGCAATCCCTGACTTACCGTCAAGATAAGCTCCGAGGGCTTTGACAGATCCTGAATCAACTTTCACAGAGAAAGAAGATGTTGTTCCGTCAAGACTGAGGTATTGCATTCCGGCTCCGGGTTCAAGGGTGAAGGAGCGGGAACTGCCGTCAATGCTGAGGGTGACGGAAGCTGCGGTAACAGAGTCTGCAGCTGAAAGAAAAATTCCTGAAGACTCCCAGCTGCCCGTGGTGCCGCTCTGGTTGGTACCGCGGAAAACCGTTGAGGCTCCGGCTGAACCTGTGGAATATATGCCTGCAAGGGTGCGGGTATGGTCAGAACTGCGCTGATTGCGTACTTCAATATTTGTCCATCCGCTGCTCTGCTGGCGCACGCTTCGGCGGAATCCGGGGAATTCACTGTGCATGGCCATAAAACCTACACCCTGACCGCCGTAAGCTTCCTGAAGGAGTGCGCGCAGGTCTTGCGTCATTATGTCACCTTCTATAAATGAATCACCAATAAAACCGATGCGCGCGGTTCTTGTACCGGAGGCGAGGACGTTTTTAAGATTTGCCATTGGAGCTGATGATCCGTAGTTTTCTATTACAACATGACCGTCCACGCGCGGAGCCGGCTCCACGTTGACCGGAGGAACGTATTCTTCCTCCTCTTCTATAATGGGAGCGGATTCCTGCTCAGACTGCAGAGCCAGCAGCTCCGGGTCTATGTCCACGGCAGCTGCGGCTGAAACATCCTGCTCAACATGAGAAGGGAAGAGGTCTGAGAAGAAGGAGAAATCCTTTATACGATTGCCTGTCATTGAGGACCAGGGGAGGGCGGACATGAGCAGCAGGATAACTGCGGCTATCATTCCCAGCTGGATAATATGTCTGGCAGATGAATCATTCATAATGGTGAGAGAGGATAATATTTATTCAGAAACAGAACCGAATTTACTTAAAACATTGATGAGTGGGCTGGCCTTGTGCTTGGTTTCCATCCATTCATCCATAGGATCAGAGTCTGCAGTGAGGCCGCTGCCTGTGTAAACACTCCAGTTGGAGCGGTTGAAGTGAACACAACGGAGCATTACGTAATGCAGGCTTCTGTCATGGAGGCTGACACTGATTATGCCCCCGTAAAGCTTGCGCGGAGAAGATTCCAGTTTACTGATCTGCTCCATGGCCTCTGCGCGCGGAAAGCCTCCTACTGCAGGGGTGGGGTGCAGAAGTGACACCAGGTTATCTGTGTCAAAATGAGAGGGTTTGTCAACCTCTATATCAGTACAGAGGTGTTCAACCGTGCCGTAAGGCAGAGTGTAAGTACGGGGAGTTTCAGTAAGGCTGATGCCTGCCTGCTTCATGTTGGAGATTATCTCATCAAGGACTATGATATGCTCCCGTATGTTTTTCTGAGACCACTGACCCTGAGTACGAGCGGGGCGAGTTCCGGCAAGGGCGCGTGTGCGCAGGCTGTTTCCATTATCAATAAGGAGCATCTCAGGCGTGGCACCCATCCAGAATCCATATTCCGGAGAATAAGTAATGAAGCGCAGGCAGTCCGGAAAGGCAGGAAAATATTGAGCTGCCATTTCAGCCGGATTGAAAGTGCTGAAAGAGCCGGAAATGTTACGAGCCAGTACGGTCTTGCATTCAGCATCCTGGGCTTTCAGAGTCTCAATGGCTTGCGCGGCTGCAGTAAGATATTGTGCCTGCGGAGTTGTTGGTGCAGGAGTGGAATCAACGAGTGAACCGGGCCAGGGCACGAGCCGCATGCAGTCAAAGCGCAGGATGTTTTCACCGGGCAGAATGCATGCGCTGAAGGGTTTACCCTCAGCAATACACTCATTCAAGCGGTTCATTTCAGCCTCAGTCATCTTGCTTTTCCCTCCGGCCTGCCGATTAAATCAAAACCACAGGATGAAGTGATACGGACATCAACCATATCCCCCGGCTTGAGAGGAATGGACTTCTCAACCAGGACGGAACAGTCAACTTCAGGAGAGTCAAATTCAGAACGTCCCACATAATACTGCTCGTTTTCCTCGTCAATAATCACGGGGAGAAGCTCGCCTTTTTTCTGCTCCGCAATTTCAAATGCAATTTCCTGCTGGAGTGCCATCAATCGGCTGAGACGTTCTTGCTTAACTTCCTCAGGTATAGAGTCTTCAAAATTGTTGGCGGCAAAAGTATCTTCTTCCTCACAGTATGCAAATGCCCCCAGGCGTTCAAAACGCTGTTCCCTGACAAAATCCAGGAGTCTTTCAAAGGCAGCATCATCCTCACCCGGGAATCCAACCATCATGGTAGTGCGGATGTGGATGCCGGGAACCTGACGGCGTATTTCCTTGAGGAGGGCGCGGGTGTCCTTGCTGTCAATGAGACGGCGCATATTGGTAAGTACCTTGTCATCAATGTGCTGGAGGGCAATATCAAGATAACGGCACACATTGGGATGGCGGGCCATAACCGGAAGGATATCCATCGGGAAATCTGCAGGGTAAGCATAATGGAGACGTATTGCATCCACTCCCGGAATAACAGCCAGACGGTCAATGAGCTGAGCAAGACGCTGCTCACCGTAAAGGTCCTTGCCGTAACTTGAAAGATCCTGAGCTATAATGTTAAACTCCCGTGTGCCCTGAGCCGCAAGGGTTTTTACCTCATTCTCAATATCCTCAATAGAACGGGAGTGATGACGCCCGGTGATGAGAGGAATGGCGCAGAAAGCACAGAAGCGGTTGCAGCCCTCGGAAATCTTGATATAAGTATAGTGGCGGGGCGTGGAAATTGTCCGCTCCGGTACAGAAGCATGAGCCTTTTTGACAGGTTTGAGTTCATCAATCAGACCATCCCAATCAAATTTACCGTACAGGCCGTCCAGCTCAGGCATTTCTTCTGCAAGTTCTTTCCGGTATCTTTCACCCAGGCAGCCCATGAGATAAACTTTTTTGACACGCCCCTCAGCCTTAAGCTCAAGAGCGTTCAGAACAGTGTTGACAGACTCCTCCTTGGCATCTCCAATGAAGCCGCAGGTGTTGACAACAACAATAGCACCGTCAAAATTTTCGGCGTCAAAAGAAACATCATAACCGCGTGCGGAAAGTCGCGCAGCCAATTTCTCGCTGTCAACAAGATTCTTGCTGCAGCCGAGACTGATTATAACAATACGTCCGGTCATTTATCAGCGCTGATTCCTGAGCCGAAAAGGCTCTGCACAAATGCTTTTTTGTCAAAAATCTGGAGATCACCGATTTTCTCACCCAGACCAATGTATTTTACAGGAATGTTAAACTGGTCACTGATACCGATAACCACACCGCCGCGAGCAGTACCGTCAAGCTTGGTGATTGCCAGGTCAGTAACCTGAGTGGCGGCAGAGAACTGCCTTGCCTGCTCAAAGGCATTCTGCCCGGTGGAACCGTCCAGAACCAGAAGAACCTCATGAGGAGCTCCGGGCACAATCTTGTCCATAGTACGCTTGATCTTTGCCAGCTCATCCATCAGACCCTTCTTGTTATGCAGGCGCCCGGCAGTGTCAATTATAACAACCTCATAACCATTGGCAACCGCAGAACTCAGCGTGTCATGAGCCACCGCGGCAGCGTCAGAACCCTGCTTCTGCTTGATCATAGGCACATCGGCACGCCGGGCCCATTCCTCAAGCTGTTCAATGGCAGCAGCACGGTAAGTATCAGCTGCCCCGAGAATAACCTTTTTCCCGGCACGTTTGTAAAGATGAGCCAACTTGCCGATAGTTGTGGTCTTCCCGGCACCATTAACACCCACCACCATAATGACATACGGCATGTTACCCTCCGGAGCCTTGAAGTCCGCCGGGGTAGAGCCCGTGTTGGCAGCGAGCATATCTGAAATCTCCTCGCAGAGCATATCATTGAGCTCATTCATATCCACGTACTTATCCCGTGCGGCACGGGCCTGGATACGGTCAATGATTTTAATTGTGGTATCAGCGCCCACATCGCTGGTGATGAAGATCTCTTCAAGTTCATCAAGAAAATCATCATCAATATTACGACGCCCTACAAAGGCGCGCTTCAATTTACTGAACATGCCCTCCTTGGTCTTCTGCAGACCCTGGTCAAGCACCTCCTTGTCTTTTTTACCGCTGAAAATGGAGAAAAAACCCATCTGACATTAACATTTTGATTTTAATCCACAAAATTACAAAAAATTCTCCACACACCAAAATAAATAATGAGTGTTGGAATTTTGCGGGATTTTTTATAATTTTGTATTCTCTCTGAAATATTGTTGGAATGATGGAATTCAAGATTAATTCACAGTATAAACCTACCGGTGATCAGCCGCAGGCTATTTCGGAACTTGCGGAGGGTGTCAAGGAGGGTCGTGACGCTCAGGTGCTTATGGGCGTTACGGGCTCGGGTAAGACTTTTACTATGGCAAATGTGATTGAGCGTGTCCAGCGCCCGACACTTGTGCTGTGTCATAACAAGACTCTTGCTGCCCAGTTGTACAGTGAGTTCAAACAGTTTTTCCCTGACAATGCGGTGCAGTACTTTGTGTCGTATTATGATTATTATCAGCCGGAGGCTTATATTCCGTCTGTTGACAAATATATCGAAAAGGATCTGATGATCAATGATGAGATTGAGCGTCTGCGTCTTGCCACAACTTCCGCTCTCTTGTCAGGCCGGCGTGATGTGCTGGTGGTGTCTTCTGTGTCCTGTCTTTACGGCATGGGTAATCCGGATGATTTCAATGCGTCTGTGATTAATGTTCAGCAGGGTATGCACATGAGCAGAAATGATTTTCTGCGTAAGCTGGTGAGTGCTCTGTACAGCCGTAATGAGGTTGATTTTCAGAGAGGTAATTTCCGTGTCAAGGGTGATACGGTTGATATCCGTCTTGCTTATGAGGAGATTGTGGTGCGGGTGGTTTTCTGGGGTGATGAGATCGAGAATATCATCACGATGCGTCCCGAGGATAATGCGCACCTGGGAACTCATGAGAGTTTCAATATCTATCCGGCAACTCTGTTTGTAACGTCACCGCGGCGTCAGGCGGAGGCTATACGGCAGATTCAACTGGATTTGGGTGATCAGATAAAATATTTCAATTCTGACGGGCGTCTCCTTGAAGCTCAGCGCATTGAGGAGAGAGTGACCTACGATGTGGAAATGATTAAGGAGCTGGGATACTGTACCGGAATTGAGAATTACAGCCGTTACTTTGACGGGCGTGAGAAAGGTGAGCGTCCTTTCTGTCTGCTTGATTATTTTCCCCGGGATTTCCTGACTCTGATAGATGAAAGCCATGTTACGGTTCCTCAGATCCGTGCCATGTACGGCGGTGACCGTTCCCGCAAGGAAAACCTGGTGAATTACGGTTTCCGTCTTCCGGCTGCGCTTGATAACAGACCGTTGAAGTTTGAGGAATTTGAGAGTCTTGCCGGCCAGACTATATATGTAAGTGCCACTCCTGCGGATTATGAACTGACCCGGACTGAGGGAGTTATTACTGAGCAGGTTATCCGTCCGACTGGCCTGCTGGATCCTCTTATCCGCGTCAAGCCCTCCACCGGCCAGATTGATGATCTGATGGAGGAAATTCAGCAGCGCATTGAACGCAATGAGCGTACCCTGGTTACTACCTTGACCAAACGCATGGCTGAGGAGCTCAATGAGTATTTCCTGAAGATGCGTATCAAGACTGCATACATCCACAGTGATGTTGATACTCTGGACCGCATCAAGATTCTTGACGGGCTGCGCGCCGGTGAGTATGATGTTCTGATAGGTGTTAACCTTCTGCGAGAGGGTCTGGACCTGCCGGAGGTTTCTCTGGTGGCAATTCTTGATGCCGATAAGGAGGGGTTCCTGCGTTCCCACCGCTCACTGACTCAGACGGTAGGGCGCGCGGCACGTAATATTAACGGGGAGGTGATCATGTATGCTGACAAGATCACAGATTCCATGCAGAGTACCATAGATGAGACAGAGCGCCGGCGTTGTATTCAGCTGAAGTACAATGAAGAGCACGGTATCACTCCAAAGGCCATTATCAAAGCGCGTACTGCCATTGTGGGACTGGACCGTGAGGAGGTTGACCTTGCGGCAACGGAGCACTCCGGGCACCGTCTGAACGCCAAGGAGAAGAGGCAGTTCAAGGAGCGTCAGAAGGCAGCGGCTTCCGTGCCTTATTCTCAGGAATATACTACCAGTGTAAATATTGCTGCTGATCCGGTGGTGGCATATATGAACAGGGATGAACTGCAGAGGAATATCAACCGTCTGCGTGGTCAGATGCTTGAAGCTGCCAAGGAGATGGAGTTCATAACAGCCGCCCGTTTACGCGATGAAATCATTCAGCTTGAGCTGAGGCTTGAGAGTATGCCTGAGTAAGGATATGGAATACAAGGAAATTGATTATAATAATCTGCGTCCGACGGACTGGCTCCCCACCTCCGTAAAGGAGATGAAGGCATTGGGATGGGATTATGTGGACGTGGTTTTATTTACGGGAGATGCTTATGTGGATCATCCCTCCTTCGGTGCCGCGGTCATAGGGCGTACGCTTCAGAAAGCCGGGTACAGAGTGGCCATAGTTCCTCAACCTAACTGGCAGGATGATCTGCGTGATTTCAGGAAATTCGGCAAGCCGAGACTGTTTTTCGGTGTATCAGCCGGGGCGATGGATTCCATGGTAAACCATTATACGGCAGCCCGCCGCCGCCGGAGTGATGACGCCTATACCCCGGGAGGACGTCACGGTGCACGTCCGGATTATCCTACAATAGTTTATTCTCAGATACTCAGAGAGTTATATCCTGACACTCCGATAGTAACCGGCGGCATTGAGGCTTCCCTGAGACGTCTGTCCCATTATGATTACTGGCAGGACCGGCTCCGGCCCGGAATAGGCGCTGATGCGGCTGCGGATATTATAATTTATGGCATGGGTGAAAAGCCGATAGTGGAGATTGCCCGCAGGCTGGAGGCCGGAGAAAAGGTGAATGATATCACGGACGTTCCTCAGACCGCAGTGATGCGCCCTATATCAGAAATGCCGGATCAAACGGACGGGAGTAATATCATATTATCATCATTTGAGGAGTGTCTCAAGCACCCGGAAAAACAGGCAGCCAACTTCAAGATAATAGAACAGGAGTCAAACCGTATGCATGGTAATACCACACTCTGGCAGCCTACCGGCCAGCGTGTTATACGGGTCAACCCCATGCTCCCTGCCATGACGCAGGGAGAGATTGACAGTTCTTTTGACCTGCCTTATACGCGCCTGCCCCATCCCCGTTACCGCGGCAAGACAATCCCGGCTTACGAAATGATAAGACATTCACTGAACCTGCACCGCGGCTGTTTCGGCGGATGCGCTTTCTGCACCATTTCCGCACACCAGGGTAAATTCATTGCGTCCCGCAGCAAGGAGAGCATCATGCGGGAGGCCCGTCAGATTGTGAGGATGCCTGATTTCAAAGGGTACATCTCAGACTTAGGCGGTCCTTCGGCCAATATGTATGCCTTGGGCGGAAAGGACAAAAGCAAGTGCGCCAAATGTCTGCGGCCATCATGCCTGCATCCTGATGTGTGCCCCAATCTGGACACTGACCATGGGAAACTTTTGGATATATATCATGCCGTTGACGCGCTTCCGGAGGTAAAAAAGAGTTTTATAGGTTCAGGAGTGAGATATGATTTGTCCATGCATCACACAGGTGATGAGAAAGTGGACAGAACCAACGCAAGATATAACCGTGAACTGATAGAAAATCATGTGAGCGGACGCCTGAAAGTGGCACCGGAACATACTTCGGATGAAGTACTGCGTCTGATGAGAAAGCCGTCATTTAAATTGTTTGAGGAATTCAAAAAGATATTTGACCAGGTAAATACCCGGAGCGGAATGCGTCAGCAACTCATTCCGTACTTCATATCATCCCACCCCGGTTGTACTCCTGAGGATATGGCTGACTTGGCTGTGAGAACCAAAGAACTCAATTTCCACCTTGAACAGGTTCAGGATTTTACGCCCACGCCAATGACACTGGCAACTGAGATCTATTACACGGGAATCCATCCATATACAGGAAAGAAGATCTTCACAGCCACATCAGAGGCGCAGAAAAAGGAGCAGCGTCAATTCTTTTTCTGGTATGATCCACAGTACAGGAAAACTATCACTGAGTCCCTGAGGAAAATGGGACGTCCTGATCTGATTGCAAAACTGTTCGGGAGCCGACCCCCGCACCGGAGATAACCCCGCCCGGAAAAATCGGGAAATTGTTCTTGTATTGTTTTTCAAAAAAATATTTGTACCTTTGTCCCATCATGAAACACATAACAACAATTATCTTGACAGCCATGCTCCTGATGGGCATGAGCATCAAAGCGCAGGAACTTCCCAAGCGCGAATTCCGTGGAGCCTGGCTTCATACCATTTTCCAGGGACAGTATAAAAATCAGACAACTGAACAGAACAAGGCTTACCTTGCCGGACAGCTTGACAGCCTCAAGGCTGCCGGCGTGAATGTGGTAATCTTTCAGGTGCGCCCGCAGAGCGACGCATTCTATGCTTCAGAAATTGAGCCATGGAGCCGCTTCCTGACCAATAACGGGGCCGCCCCGGAACCTTTCTGGGATCCCCTGGAATATATGGTGGAACAGGCGCATGCACGCGGAATGGAGCTCCATGCGTGGCTGAATCCTTACCGTGTGACTTCTAACAAAAACCAGACTCTTCCGGCCTCTCATATTTACCATCAGCATCCGGAACGTTTCATCCGTTACGATGGCAAACTTTACTTTGATCCGGGAATGCCGGAAAACCGTGAGTATATCGGAACAGTAGTTGATGATATTGTGTCAAGATATGATGTTGACGGTATCCATTTTGATGATTACTTTTATCCGTATCCGGTTGCAGGAAAAGAGTTCGGGGATGACGCTTCTTATGCCCGGTATGGTAACGGCATGAATCGGGGTGATTGGAGAAGACAGAATGTGGCCCTTCTTATTGAAGATCTGCACCGCAGAATCAACACTGCCAAGCCGTGGGTGCGCTTCGGCGTAAGTCCGTTCGGCATTCATCGTAACAAATCCACAGACCCTGACGGAAGCGAGACAAACGGACTCCAGAATTATGATGCTCTGTTTGCTGATGTCCTCCACTGGGATCGTGAGGGCTGGACTGATTATGTTCTCCCCCAGCTTTACTGGGAACTCAATCACCGCGCAGCCTCAAGCCGTGTGCTCAATACATGGTGGAATGAACATACCGGCACAAACCGTCATCTTTACATAGGACAGGATGTGGCCAAGACAATGGAAAAGCATGAACTTGGTGAGAAAATCAATATTTCACGCACACTGCCCAATATTCAGGGTAACTGCTGGTGGCCCGTATACGCTCTGACTCGTAATGTGGGCGGAGTGGCTGACTCCCTTGCCAATGTTTATCAGGAAAATGTGGCTTTGGTTCCTGCATACACATGGATTTCAGAAGTCATTCCTTCCGCAGTTGAGAACGTGAGCATAAATGCTGACAAAACCATTACATGGACAGCGCCGGTTCAGAACGGGACAGCAGATGATGTGGTCAGATATGTGGTATATCGTTTTGATGATCCTGAGGAGATTGATCTTGAACGCTCCACTGCAGTGGTTGATGTAATACCTGAAAATTCCTTCCGAGCCACTGTCCCGGGCACTTATGTGATAACTGCACTGTCGCGAGTGAATAATGAGTCGGAAGGCTCAGTACCCGTTGTGATACCTTAATGGCGTTGATATCTGTCATCATCCCGGCCTATAACGCAGAAGAATTCCTGGAGGAGTGCCTTGAAAGCCTATTAAGGCAGGATTTTCAGGACTGGGAGGGTATTGTTGTTGATGACGGATCAACAGATAATACATTCCGGATAGCAACGCGATATTCAGATACAGACCCCCGTATAAAAGTTTTCAGAAAGGAAAACGGAGGTGTATCAGCGGCTCGCAATTTTGGAATGGAAAAAGCGAGCGGAGAATGGATAACATTCTTAGACAGTGATGACTGTCTGTACACATATTCACTGTCGGCATTCATCTCAGCCTCTGAAGGGGTTGAGATGGTTGCCGGCAGTTCTTTAGCCGGTAGTTATTTTAAGGGAGGAATGGCGGGTGAAGCAGAGAGAAGTGAAAACTCACTCCGGATTGCTAATTCTTCAGAGCTATTACTTGAAATGCTGTATCAGACAGGAGTAGACGTGTCTGTATGGGGTAAACTTTATAAGGCAAGTTTGGTAAAGTCTCTGCCGTTCAGCTCTGGCAGACGGTTTGAGGATCTTGAACACTGCGCGGTTCTTTTTTCATCCATGGAGTTTCGAGTTCGGGTGATTCCTGACATAGTTTACTTTTATCGTACCAATCCCTCAAGTTTCATAAATACATTCAATCCCGGACGGATGGATGTACTTGCCGTTACAGAGGAAATTGAGAACCTGCTGAAAGATACACCTGCACACGCCGCTGCCCGGGAAAGACGCCTGAGCGCAAATTTCAATATATTTTCCTTGCTCTGTGTTCATGACAGGGATGGCCGTTACCTGCCGGTAAAAGAAAAATGCTGGGAGTACATCTGCTCACACAGAATGGCATGTCTGCAGGATACAAGAACGCGCCTGCGGAGCAAGGCAGGAGCTGCCTTATCCTTTTTAGGAAAAAATATCTTCAGCAGGATAGCCGCTCATGTTTATCGGGGACGTTAAAGTTTGCAAAATCATTTAACATATCAGCGTTTTTAATTATTTTTGTCCGTCTAAATACACGTAGACCTTTAGAGAGAATTATATAGAGAAAATATTTACAGACAAGATACTAAAACCATCCATGAAACTAACATTCCATATTGATTATCGAACCAATTGGGGCGAGAATCTTTTCTTGGTGGGCACACTTCCCCTTTTGGGAGAAGATCAGGAACGTCGTGCTCTGCCAATGAGTCTGAGCGGTGACAGATTCTGGTCAATAACGGTGGATCTTGCTGATGATTCACCAGCGTTCCAGTACAGGTATATTGTGCGGGACAGCCAGGGAGTTATCAAGCGCGAGTGGGGACAGCCCCGCACCCTCACCCCCGGAACCGGAGTAAAGCGTTACCAGGTTTATGACAGATGGCAGGATCAGCCACTTGATAAACCTTTTTACAGTTCTGCATTTACAGAATGTATCTGCCGCAGGAACGTCAAGGCTCTCTCTCAGGCTCCTGAAACCGGATTTGTTACTCTGAGTATTGCTGCTCCAATGGTACATTCAACGGATGTTCTGGCCGTAGTGGGTCAGAATGAAGAAATGGGCGTGTGGGATCCCTCCAAGGCCCTGAGAATGGATGACAGCAATTTCCCCGTTTGGAAAGTTAATGTTCCTGCAGCCGGGCTGACTCCGGCATCACAGTATAAGTTTGTGATTCTGGAAAAGAAAACCGGAAAAGTTGTATCCTGGGAGGGCGGTGAGAACCGCACCATCGGAGTAGATATTAATCCGGGGGCAGCCACCATTCTGGCAGGAATGCGTTTCATCAATCACCAGCGTCTGTGGAAAGGTGCCGGGACAGCTATTCCCGTATTCTCCATCCGTACTGAGGATGATTTCGGCGTAGGAGATTTTGCTGACATAGAAAAGATGGTTGACTGGGCGGCCTCAACAGGCCAGAGCCTGCTTCAGCTCCTGCCCATCAATGACACCACAATGACCCATACCTGGACAGACTCATATCCGTATAATGCCAATTCCACTTTTGCCCTCCACCCCATGTTCCTGCGTCTTGAGCGTGTAGGTGTGCTGAAAGATAAGGAGCGCATGGAATATTACCGTGCCATCGGCAAGGAACTCAACGCCCTTGAAACTGTGGATTATGAGCGTGTAAACAACACAAAGCGTGAGTATCTCCGTGAGCTTTTCGGGCAGGATGGTGCCAAGGCTGTTAAGAGTTCTGATTTCAAGAAATTTGTGAGCCAGAATAGTTCATGGCTTCTGCCTTATGCAGCTTTCTGTACACTGCGTGACCGCTTCAGCACTCCCACTTTCAGCAAATGGGGAGAGTATGCAGATTACAGCCAGGCCATCCTTGACAAGGTAATTAAGGAATCCAAGGAAGAAATAGACTTCAACTGCTGGCTGCAGTTCCATCTTGACCGCCAGATGCGTGCCGCTCATGAGTATGCAAACGCTCATGGAGTAGCCCTCAAGGGTGATATACCCATTGGTATTTCTCGTGACAGTGTAGATGCTTGGATAAATCCCTCACTGTTCTATATGGACTGTCAGGCAGGAGCTCCCCCGGATGATTTCTCCGTTATGGGCCAGAACTGGGGCTTCCCCACTTATAACTGGGAGGTAATGAACCGTGATGGTTTTGCCTGGTGGAAAGCTCGTTTCCGTAAAATGGCAGAATACTTTGATGCATACCGCATAGACCATGTACTTGGCTTCTTCCGTATCTGGCAGATTCCCATGGATGCTCTTCACGGTCTCTTGGGAATATTCAACCCGGCCCTGCCTTATTCACCTGAGGAACTGCGGAACAGTTACGACTTCTGGATTGACGTCAACCTCCAGACCACTCCTTATATAATGGATTACTTCCTGGGAGATTTCTTTGGCGAATACACAGACCGAGTTCGTCATGATTTCCTGGACAGCCTCGGAGGTGGACGATATAAACTCAAGGACCATGTATCCACCCAGCGTAAGATTGCAGAGTACTTTGCCTCACAGCCGAAGAATGATGCAAATACCCGCATCAGCGAGGGACTCATGGGTCTGGTAGACCAGGTTCTTTTCATTGAGGATCCGGAACAGAAAGGCAAATACCATCCCCGTATCTCCGCACAGTTCACATACATTTACCGCGCCCTGTCAGATTACGAGCGCTGGTGCTTTGACCGCCTGTACAATGACTTCTTCTATCGCCGTCATAACGATTTCTGGTACGGCAAGGCAATGTGGAAACTTCCTCCGCTGATTGACAGCACAGACATGCTTGTATGCGCGGAAGACCTCGGTATGATTCCTGCCTGCGTTCCTGCCGTTATGGAGCAGCTTGAAATCCTTTCTCTGGAAATTCAGAGAATGCCCAAGGATCCCACAACTCCATTCGGTAATACTTGGTCATACCCTTACTTCAGCGTATGCACCACCAGTACTCATGACATGAGCGGAATCCGCGGATGGTGGGAAGAGAACAGAGAAAAGACTCAGCAGTTCTATAATGTGGTACTGCACGAGGCCGGAGTGGCTCCGTATTACGCTGAACCGTGGATATGTGACCGCATAGTGGATCAGCACCTGTATTCTCCCTCCATGCTGTGCGTGCTTCCCCTTCAGGACTGGCTCAGCATTGACGGTGCAATCCGCCGCGAGAAACCCGCAGAAGAACAGATTAACGTACCTGCCAATCCTCGCCATTACTGGAGATACCGCATGCACCTCACAATGGAGGAACTCATGGGTAACGTAGAGTTCAATACTTACCTGAAAGAGAAAATCCAGAACTCCGGAAGATAAACTTACTTTATAAATAATAAAGGCGATGTACCGCGCGGTACATCGCCTTTATTATTTATGGGTCTTGGGAATTATTGCATTCCAGAAACCGTAACAGCAGGATCAATCTTTGAAACGAGACCCTGGAGAACTTTGCCCGGGCCGAGTTCAATAAATTCTGTTGCGCCGTCAGCAATCATATT
Organism: uncultured Bacteroides sp.; assembly: GCA_964571405.1. GTDB lineage: Bacteria > Bacteroidota > Bacteroidia > Bacteroidales > Muribaculaceae > CAG-873. Next base: position 21,105 of record CAZNBD010000023.1, read on the forward strand.
GCGTACAGACTGAGTCCAGCGCACCGGAGCAGTCAACTGAGCCACCAGGTTAGCCTTGATTTCAGCAGGGTCCGTGTGGGAAAGCGCATCCACATTCTGGAATACAGGACATACAGGTTCCTTTATTTCAGTTGCCTCAATTGCAGCAGCAAGTTCAGCACGGGCAGGCTCCATACAGGGAGAGTGGAAACCGCCGCCAACCTTGAGCTTGAGCGCGCGTTTGGCACCGGCAGCTTTCAGAGCCTCACAGGCTGCGTCAATAGCAGGAACTTCGCCGCTGATAACAAGCTGTCCAGGGCAGTTATAATTTGCGCACACAACAGTGCCGTCAATGCCAGCGCAGATTTCCTCAACTTTTTCATCGGGCAGAGCAAGCACAGCAGCCATGGTGCTTTCTGTGGCTTCACATGCTTTCTGCATGGCATTTGCACGGGCAGCAACAAGACGGAGTCCATCCTCAAAACTGAGGGCTCCGGCAGCAACAAGGGCTGAGAACTCTCCCAGAGAGTGACCGGCAACCATGTCCGGCTTGAAATTCTCTCCCAGGCTCTTGGCCAGAATTACACTGTGAAGAAAAATTGCCGGCTGTGTTACGGCTGTCTGGCGCAGATCCTCGTCTGTACCTTCAAACATCAGGTCTGTGATGCGGAAACCAAGTATGGTATTGGCTTTTTCAAACATGGCCCGGGCTTCATCGTTGTTCTGATACAGGTCCTTACCCATACCTACAAACTGAGCTCCCTGGCCGGGGAATACATAGGCTTTCATCTGTGAATGATAATGGTATTTTCTTAATTTCCTTGAAATTTGACTGCAAAGTTAACAAATTCTGCAATAAATTCACTACCTTTACGGTCATAATTATAAACATACAGCAAACAATCATAACAGATATGACAATATACGCAATAATTCCGCAATTTATCAGCATGCCCCGCGGCTGGGAATGGCTCATAATCCTGCTGGTGATTCTCCTGCTGTTCGGAGGCAAAAAAATTCCGGAGCTGATGCGCGGAGTCGGTAAAGGCATACGCTCATTCCGGCAGGGAATGGAAGAAGCCAAAGAGGAAATGAGGAAACCTCTGGACAAGGATTCCAAAACCGAAAAAGATAAAGAGGCGTGAAAGAACCGGCGGACCTTTCTTTCTGGGGGCACATTGATGATCTCCGGAATGTTTTGGTACGCATTGCTGTGGTGATAGTGGTGCTTGCTGTGGCTGCTTTTGTGGCCATGCCTTACATATTTGATAATGTCATAATGGCACCTTGTTCACCTGATTTTATTACATACTCTCTGTTCAACTACCTGTCAGACCTCATGGGAGATGGCGGAGTAGGGGACTTCCACCCCCAGATAGTAAGTGTCGAACTTGCCTCACAGATGTTTGTGCACCTGTCAGCAAGCTGCTGGGTAGCCGCAATAGTCGGATTCCCCATAATACTGAATCTCCTGTGGGGATTTGTGGCCCCTGCCCTCTATGATCATGAAAAACGAGGAATAGTCAAGGCATACCTTTTCGGAGTGCTGATGTTTTATATCGGAGTAAGCGTGGGGTATTTTCTCGTATTCCCGCTGGCACTGCGCTTTCTGGCCGGATATACCCTCAGTGAGAGTATAACCCCCATAATCAGCCTTGACAGTTACATGGATAACTTTTTCGGAATGTTGCTGATGATGGGCGTAGTGTTTGAATTACCCTTATTGTCCTGGCTCTTAGGAAAGATGGGAATCCTCCACAGAAGCTTCTTCAGCAAGTTCCGCCGCCATGCAATAGTAGTACTTGTAATAGTAGCCGCAATGATAACGCCCACAGGAGATCCGTTTACCCTCCTGATAGTATTCCTGCCCATGTACCTGCTCTGGGAGGGCAGCGCACTGCTCGTCCCTGCAGACCCGGAGACAGAAGATTAAAAAATAGAACATATGAAACTCATATCATGGAATGTCAACGGCCTTCGCGCCATAATCGGAAAAGGCTTTGAGAACATCTTTAAAACACTGGACGCCGATATGTTCTGCGTTCAAGAGATAAAGCTCAAGGAAGGACAGCATGACATCAATTTTGATGGATACAGCTCATACTGGAGTTACGCCGAACGTAAAGGATATTCAGGAACAGCCACATTCACCCGCCACCAGCCCGTCAACCGGATACATTGCATAGGAGTAGAACGTCATGATCACGAGGGACGCGTTGTGGCACTTGAGTTTGAAACATTTTATCTCGTCAATGTCTATACCCCCAATTCCCAAAGCGAACTGGCACGACTTGATTACAGAATGGACTGGGAAGAATGTTTCAGGGAATTTGTAAAGGAACTTGACAAGAAGAAGCCAGTGATAATCTGCGGAGATATGAATGTGGCACATCAGGAAATAGACCTTGCCAATCCAAAAACCAACCGAAAGAACCCCGGATTCACAGATGCCGAAAGAGAAGCGTTCACACGCTTACTCGGAGCAGGATTTGAGGACACCTTCCGCCTGCTTCATCCTGACCAGACCGGAGCCTATACCTGGTGGAGTTACCGCGGACGGGCGCGAGAGAAAAACGTAGGCTGGCGTATAGATTACTTTTTAGTCTCCAAACGCATAGCCCCCCAGGTAAAATCCGCCACCATCCACCCCGACATAACCGGCAGCGACCACTGCCCCGTCAGCCTCGAGATCGATCTATAATGTAGCGTATTATGATTGAAACGAATAGATTGATACTTAGACCTTGGCGGGAGTCGGATGCAGAAGCTCTTTATAAGTATGCAAGTGACCCTGATGTCGGGCCGATTGCCGGATGGCCTGTGCACACTTCGGTTGAAAGCAGCCTTGAAATTATACGTACTGTTTTTGCCGCCCCGGAGACTTATGCCATTGTGTTGAAGGATTCCGATGAACCTGTCGGTTGTTGCGGAATTATGTTTGCAAATGGTCTGCATACTGCCGATATGAAGCAACAAGAGGCAGAAATCGGTTATTGGATTGGTAAACCTTATTGGGGCCAAGGCCTCGTGCCTGAGGCCATCAAAGCTATTCTCGCAAGGTGCTTCAATGAATTAGACCTTGTCGCTGTTTGGTGCGGATATTATGAGGGAAATCTAAAATCGAAACGAGTATGCGAAAAATGTGGATTTATATTTCATCATACCAAACACGATGTTGTCTCACCACTGGGAGATAAGCGCACCGAGCATTTTTATAAAATGACTAAAGAAGATTATTATGCCATATATTTCCATTGAGAGCGGGAAATTAACCGCAGAGCAAAAGAAGGAACTTATTGAGCGACTGACCGCTACTGCTTCCGAGATTACCAACATTCCGGAGCAATTCTTCACAGTAACCATTAAGGAACTTCCCGATGAGAATTTCGGAATCGGTGGAAAATCTATTGATGAAATAAAAAGCAATTACAAGTCATGAGCCTTCTTCGCTTTATTGGCGAAACATGGGAATGCATAGAGAACAATGTGCTTACCATATGCCGTAAAAGAAGAGCTTTTTATTCACTCGGTTTGATTTTATCTAAAGGGATAGGATAGATTACAGGTAGGATATACGATACTTTTACAGGCGTACCATTATTTTTTCCCGGTGTAAATTTGCCCAAATGTTTAATGGCTTCTTTTGCCTCATTGACATATTCTTCGGGCAAAGAAGTATTCCGCAACACATGAATCGTTTCAGTGTCAATTACGCCATCCTTAGTTATAGCAAATGTAAAGATACATTTCCCTTTAATGCTGTCAGAATGAGAATTTTTTGCGTTTGAAAGATAACTATATAGATCTCTTAATAGCCCTTTATCTCCACCGTTGATATAAACAGGTTTTTCTTCTACAGTGGTCGCATTTGTTGTCTGAGTGTTAAATGACACAAAGAGCAACAAGAAGAATAATATTTTATAGAAATTTCTCATAGTGCAAATATACGAAAAATATTTTACTCATCGTCTGGAAAACCCACTCTCAAATAAACCTGGCCTCAGGGGGAGGGATTTAAACGTTGGTTTTCCACTTTATCTGCCGATGTATTAAATATTGTTAATATATTGTTTGGGGTTTTGCGGTTTAAGAATATTTCAATAATTTTGCGTCATTACAAAATTATTTAACATAAAACACTTAAACCACTGATATGAAGTTTATAACGGATGAACTGGGCCGGGATATCAATGAGATTGATTATTCCCCTGAGAATGCCTGGGAGCGTCTGTGGAAACTTTTGAATGATAATATTTTGCGGTTTAATCCTTATCGGGCTGCTGATGAGCCTTTGGTTGAGTGTGCAATGAGGGGATTTTGGTGCGAATTTCCGGCCATCACCCAGATGATGGTTTTTACTTTTCTGGATATCAGGAGGATTAAAGCACGAGGTTATTCGTACGAAGCGGTGTTTTTTAAGGTAGGTAATTTTCCCAAGGAATATTTCATCCCCCTTTCAACTTTCCTCAGGGGCACCACTTACCGCGCCACCCGTAAATCGGTCCGTCATATGAACGGGAGCAAGCGTATTACAAACAGGTCTCACGTGGAGGATCTGCTGGGTAAGAGATATTTTGTCAGTCATGCACTTTTAGGACGGAACGTGATCAGCGGTAATATCGCCCCTGCGTATCGCATGTACAGGCTAAGGGGTACCACTCGCAATCAGGCAAAAATCATCCGCGAGGCGATGGTAAAGGCAAAGATTGCCATGCTGGAAGAAGTCTGCAAACATCCATATAACCTTGATTATCTGGCATGTCCGCGTCATTTGATTGATTATGAACCTTATGTGCGGCAGGCTATGGAGAGGATCCGGAAATATCCTGAGGCTCAAATACCTGTTACAAAATGCTAAGAGTAGTTGTAATTTTATTGTTGGTTCTTTGCGCTCAGTGGCATTTGGCTGCCGGGCAGTCTTTTCCTCAGCAGAATGTGGATGATGTGAATTATTCACTTGATGATGTGTCGTTTACAAGAGATTGGTTTCCAACGGAGGAAGTTGAAGGCCTTTATATAGATGTTGCTCACATCAGCTCCATGATTCAGATTGGAGACTGTCTTTTGTTCGGTTGTGCCGATGGAGTCAATAATACGAGTAACCCTCTGATATCGAGTAACCCTCTGATATATTGTGCACAAAACGAAGGCTCCGAATGGAGATGGTCAACACTGACACTTAACTTTGAAACAGTTTCCAAGCCTGGCGACCTCGGCAAGAAATATAGTTTTCTCGGAACAGATTCCGAGGGGACACCATTTCTTGCAACGGCCCGCTATGTGACTGACAATGGTTCAGAGTTCAAACCCTATATCCTCGCGCTTGATATTGAGGGAGATGAGGCGACTGTAACAAGAATTTACGAACTTACCTTGCCAACAAACGGCCAGTACGTAAACCGTCAGGTTGAGGTGTACGGCTCATTGAACCAAGGTGATTTTACGGCGGCCTCCATTGTCTGGGACGGCAATAAGCCTGACTATCTTGAAGATGCCCAAACAAAACGTTCACATCTGAGGGTCTGGTCATTTGAATCCGAAACACTTGCAACCAAGAAGATGTACAACAACTTCATGACCACCTTTGCCTCAATCCAGATGCTTTCAGAGAGCAAGCTACTCATAGATGACCGTGGTATGATTGTTTATGACGGTTACACCATTTTCACATCAGAAGGCGAGGAGAACTATATACCCGACCTGCCCTCAATATATGACATTTCCGGGGTAAGCCCCGTGAAGGAGTCAGAAATAGACGTTCCGGCCGGAGTGTATGACTGCGGCGCAAGGATATTTGAAATATCAGGCCATCCATTTATCTTCTACACCTCAGGTTATCAGGGCCTGAGCAGGTCAGATGACTCAATGGGACCGACAGCGTATACGATAGCGTCATTGGAAAAAGGCAGTGCAGGCAGTTATGACCTCAGCACAGCAAAACCATTGTGGACAATAACAGAAGACTATCCAACAACAGGTTCAATAGAAAATTACGACCGGAATGGCGACTCAAACGAGCAGGCAGTAACCCGGAGCAGTGCGGTTAAAAACGGCAACGAAGCGGACCTGTACTTCAGCACCAACGGAATATCAATGACTCACTTGCGGTTAAAAAGTGATGACTCCACCTCCAGCGTCACACTGGAATTCATCCCGGAAGACAACGCAACAATTGAAAGCTACAATCTGAGCGGCCTCCCTACCGACCCCAACGCTCCCGGCCTCCACATCATCCGCACCTCCTCAGGTCGCTCCCTCAAAATCCTCCGCCACTGATTAGGTAAAAACCTGAGAGAAATACACTCATAGAAGTCCCTTGTCGCGAAGTTTTCCACAGAGCCAGTGAGAAGCCGAGTATAATTTACTCCTGAGTTCGGGTCAATATTCAGCATAATACTTAACATTGTCAGAAGAATATAATCCAGATAA
>CAZNBD010000024.1:0-27291 GCA_964571405.1 uncultured Bacteroides sp.
CAAGTCAGGGCACAAGTCAGGGCACAAGTCAGGGCACAAGTCAGGGCACAAGTCAGAATGAGAAAACTGTTGAAGAAAAAATCATTGAATTCTGCATTGAACCGCGTTCTTTGAGTGAAATCACAACCTACTGTGGTTTTCAAGATAACCGAAAATTCAGAGAACGTTATCTAAATCCTCTGCTTGGCACCAGAATAAAGATGACAATACCGGATAAACCCACAAGTCGTTTTCAGAAATATATTGTGATATGACGCATCTGAAGATTACCACCCCTCAGTGATGGATTTTGATGCAAAGGTAACTAATTTTCGGAAATAAATGTGTAAATTTGCCCTGTAAATGGAATCAAAGTCAAAAGAGGCATATGTTGAGCGCTTCAAGGGCTTCCTGCAGGAAAAGAAGTATTTCCGGACCCCGGAGCGTCTGCTGATCCTTGAAGAGGTGCTGCGTATAAAAGGGCACTTCACCGCCGAGGACCTTCAGAAGCGTCTTACAGATGGGCGTACCCGCGTGGCCAAGGCCACTGTGTACAATACCCTACCCCTGCTGGTGGAGAGCGGAATTCTCCACGGCGAGGTGTTTTCAGGACTCAAAACCACATATGAGCTCTCATCAGAGCCTCACCATCATCTTGTATGCCGCAGCTGCGGTGCCATAAAGGACATTAAGGATCTGAATATTGACCGCATAATCAAATCCAGGCGCTTCAGCGGATTCAGTCCTGAGGGCTTCAGCCTGCAGGTGTACGGGCTCTGTTCCAAATGCAAACGCGCCCTGAGGGCAAAAAAGAAATCAACGCAATAAACTCAACGCCAACCATATACCAGTCAATGAAAAAAGCTGATTTACTGCTCGGCCTCCAGTGGGGCGACGAAGGTAAGGGAAAGATTGTGGACGTGCTTACGCCCAGATACGATATAGTGGCCCGCTTTCAGGGCGGCCCCAACGCCGGACATACCCTTGAGTTTCAGGGAAAGAAGTATGTGCTCCGCTCCATTCCCTCCGGAGTTTTTGCCGGAAAGGGAATCAATATCATAGGCAACGGCGTGGTGCTTGACCCCGTACTGTTCCGCAATGAGGCTCAGGAACTTGAGGCCTCCGGCGAGGACCTGCGCAAGAAGCTGGCCATATCCAGGAAAGCCCATCTGATCATGCCCACCCACAGGATGCTTGACGCCGCAAGCGAGCGCAGCAAGGGCGCCTCCAAGATAGGCACCACCGGCAAGGGCATCGGCCCCACTTATACCGACAAGGTGTCCCGCCGCGGTCTGCGTGTGGGAGATATCATGATGCCGGATTTCAAGGAGCGTTACCTTTCACGCCGGGACGCACACCTTGAGATGCTCCGCAATATGGGCGCTGAGATAGACGCGGCCAAACTTGAAGAGCTTGAGCAGGACTGGCTGGCTGCCATTGATTACCTGCGTACATATCAGCTCATTGACAGCGAGCATTATGTCAACAAGGCCCTTGCCTCAGACCGGACAGTACTGTGCGAGGGCGCACAGGGCACTCTGCTGGATGTGGACTTTGGGTCATATCCCTTTGTAACATCCAGCAATACAGTTGCTGCCGGGGCCTGCACCGGACTGGGAGTTGCACCCGGCCGGATTGGAAATGTTTACGGCATCTTCAAGGCCTACTGCACCCGCGTTGGCAGCGGCCCCTTCCCCACAGAGCTTTTTGATGAGGACGGAGAGAAGATGTGCACCATCGGCCACGAGTTCGGAGCCGTGACCGGACGCCGGCGCCGCTGCGGCTGGCTTGACCTTGTTGCCCTGCGTTATGCCGTGATGATCAACGGAGTAACAGACCTGGTGATGATGAAGAGCGATGTCCTTGATGATTTTGACACCATAAAGGTCTGCACAGCGTACCGCCTCCCTGACGGCACCGAGACCACCGATTTCCCTTACAGCCTGGGCGAGAACGCCGAGGGACGCGGAGAAGTCACACCGGTGCTTAAGGAATTCCCCGGCTGGAAACAGAGTCTGCGTCATGTGCGCAGTTATGAGGAACTTCCGGAAACCTTCCTGAACTATATGTCATTCATTGAGGAGCAGCTGGGAGTGCCTGTGCGGGTAATCTCCGTTGGTCCTGACCGCGAGGAAACAATCATACAACCCCAATAAAACATCTACACCTTAATTAATATATACCATGGCAAAAGTAAAACCGTTCAAAGGCATCCGCCCTCCGCGGGAGATGGTGGAGAAAGTGGCCTCCCGGCCTTACGATGTACTCAACAGCGAGGAGGCCCGCACTGAGGCCGAGGGTAATCCTTACTCACTGTACCATATCATCAAGCCTGAAATAGATTTTGCCCCCGGCATGGATGAACATGCCCCGGAAGTATATGACCGCGCCGTGGAGAACTTCAAGGCATTCCGGAACTCCGGCTGGCTGGTTCAGGATAACAAGGAGCATTACTATATCTACGCCCAGACCATGGACGGGCGCACACAGTACGGAATAGTTGTGGCAGCCAATGTGGCAGACTACATGGAAGGCCGCATCAAGAAGCATGAGCTCACCCGCCGGGATAAGGAGGAGGACCGCATGAAACACGTCCGCATCAACAGCGCAAATATTGAGCCTGTATTCTTTGCATTCCCTGACAATGAGCGTCTTGAAGAAATAATCCGCACCGTCACAGCCGGAAAGACAGAATATGATTTTGTGGCAGAGGACGGTTTCGGGCATCATTTCTGGGTGGTTGATGATGAAGATACCATCCGCGCCATCACGGAGGAATTTGAGAAGATACCTTACCTCTATATAGCAGACGGACACCACCGTTCCGCAGCCGCAGCCCTTGTTGGCCATGAGCGCGCACAGAACAATCCGGATCACCGCGGTGACGAGGAGTACAATTACTTCCTGGCAGTGGCCTTCCCGGCCTCTCACCTCAAAATCATTGATTACAACCGTGTTGTACGTGATCTGAACGGACTTTCACCGGCTGAATTCCTCTTCCGTCTTGAGAAGGACTTTGTTGTAATAGACAAGGGCACAGAGGTTTACACTCCTGAAAAACTGCATAATTTCTCCCTGTACCTTGAGGGCCACTGGTATTCCCTGACCGCTCGTGAGGGAACATATGATGACAATGATCCCATCGGTCAGCTGGATGTAACCATATCCTCAGACCTGATACTCAGAGACATAATAGGCATCACGGACCTGCGCACGGACAAGCGCATAGATTTTGTGGGCGGCATCCGCGGCCTGGAGGAACTCAAGCGCCGGGTTGACTCCGGCGAGATGGCATTTGCCCTGGCACTCTATCCGGTAAGCATGGAACAGCTGATGAACATTGCGGACACGGGCAATATCATGCCTCCCAAAACCACATGGTTTGAGCCCAAACTGCGCTCAGGCCTCATAATCCATTCACTTGAAGATTGAAAGGCACCGTAATTAAAAACACAGGCTCGGATTACCTGGTCCGTACCCCTGAGGGAGAAAGCATACCCTGTAAAATCAAGGGCAACTTCCGCATCAAGGGCATACGGACCACCAATCCCGTAGCCGTAGGAGACAAGGTCACCTTCTCAGCCGGCCGGGAAGATTCACCCGGCCTGATCACCGCCATAGAACCGCGCCGGAACTATATTATCCGGCGCGCCAGCAACCTGTCCAAGGCCGCCAGCATCATAGCTGCCAATATAGACAGCGCCCTCCTTGTGGCCACATTGGTTCATCCCACCACATCCTTCACCTTCATTGACCGCTTCCTGGCCAGCGCCTGCGCGTACAATGTACCTGCCATGATTGTAATCAACAAGGAGGACCTGCTGCAGGATGAAGAAAATCGTGAGCTCCTTGAGGCCGTTGAATATCTGTACACATCCATCGGTTACCCGGTATATGCGGTGAGCGCACGCACCGGAGCCGGCCTGGACAAGCTTTCAGAGGCCCTCAGAGACAAGACCACACTTTTGTCCGGGAACTCCGGAGTGGGTAAAAGCAGCCTGATCAATGCCCTCATCCCGGGCCTTGAGCTGCGCACCGGAGAGATTTCAGAGGCCAATGACTCCGGCATGCACACCACCACATTCTCAGAGATGTTTGACCTCCCCGGCGGGGGCTGCATCATTGACACTCCCGGCGTGAGGGGATTCGGCACGGTGGAATTTGAACGTGAGGAAGTGGGACACTTCTTCCCGGAAATATTCCGCGAGTCAGCTCACTGCCGTTTCGGCAACTGCACCCACACCCATGAACCGGGATGTGCTGTGCTGCAGGCACTTGAGGAAAACCGCATCTCACAGAGCCGTTATAATTCATACCTGAGCATACTTGAAGAAACCACCCGTGACAGCAAGTACCGCGCACCGCAGTGATTCAGGCGCTTAAATTTTATTAAAAGCCTGCAAGATATTGCGGAAGAATAAACGGGAAGTGAAAATTTATTGTTAAATTTGCAAACTTTTTGTGCGGCCAAACCGCATGATAAAACATAGTTACATGACCATCAATGATATAACAGTAAAGTTTGCAGAACCCTCGGACGCCGTCCACGCCGAGCTGATAGTCAAGCTGATTTACGAGTCAGCCCTTCAGCGCGGAACCGGGATTGCCAAACGCACGCCGGAGTATATCGCACAGAAGATAAACAGCGGCAAAAGCGTTGTGGCCCTTGACGGCGACAGGCTTGTTGGGTTCAGTTACATTGAGAGCTGGGGTCATGGAGACTTTGTAGCCACATCGGGATTGATTGTGGATCCAGATTACCGCCATCTTGGCCTTGCCGGCGCCATCAAGGCGAAAACTTTCGAGCTGGCTCGACTTCGATTTCCGTATGCCAAGTTGTTCTCCATCACCACCTCCCTTCCGGTGATGAAGCTCAACTCCCGGATGGGCTACAAGCCCGTGACTTTTTCAGAACTCACAGATGATGAAGAATTCTGGCGAGGTTGCGAAGGATGCCGTAATTACGATATCCTTCAGCGCAATAACCGCCGGATGTGCCTCTGTACGGGAATGCTTTTTGACCCTCAGCAGCCGCTGCCCAAGAGCACACCGTCTACCCCTTACCTGATTAAGTTCAAAAATTCCCTCAACAAGCTGCTCCACCTCAAATAAAGGTGGGGACATGTCTTGCCGTGAAATCGGATAATCGTTTAAAACCCCATACATAAATGTCTGAAAACAAGAAGAAGAAGGTGGTACTGGCCTTCTCCGGAGGTCTTGATACGTCCTTCGCCGTCAAATATCTCAGTGAAGAACTGGGCTACGAGGTCCACACCGCCATTGCCAATACCGGCGGCTTCACTGATGAAGAACTGGAAGTTATTGCAGAAAAGGCACGCAAATTAGGCGCGGCCTCTCACGTAACCCTTGATGTCACAAAGGATTATTACGATAAGAGCATACGGTATATGATTGCCGGAAACGTGCTGCGTAACGGTACTTACCCCATCAGCGTAAGCTCCGAGCGCATTTTCCAGGCCATTGCCACAATTGAGTACGCCAAGAAGCTGGGCGCGGACGCCATTGCCCACGGCTCCACCGGCGCCGGCAATGACCAGATCCGCTTTGACCTCACATTCCAGATTCTCGCCCCTGAAATTGAAATCATCACCCCCACCCGCGACATGACTCTCACCCGTGAGTATGAAATTGATTACCTGCGCAAGCACGGGTATGAGGCCGACTTCAAGAAGATGGAATACTCCATCAATAAAGGCCTGTGGGGCACCTCTATAGGCGGCAAGGAGACTCTCAAGTCAGAACAGACTCTGCCTGAACATGCTTATCCAAGCCAGGTGACAGCCACTGAGCCTGAGAAACTCACCATCACCTTTACAGAGGGCGAGGTAACTGCCGTCAACGGCAAGGAATACACAGACCGCATAGAGGCCATCCGTGAGGTTGAGCGCATCGGCGCACGCTTCGGTATCGGCCGTGACATGCACATCGGTGACACCATCATCGGTATCAAGGGCCGTGTGGGCTTTGAGGCTGCAGGCCCCATACTCATCATTGCCGCCCACAAGATGCTTGAAAAGCACACTCTGACCAAGTGGCAGCAGTACTGGAAAGACCAGGTTGGTACCTGGTACGGCATGTTCCTCCATGAGGCCCAGTACCTTGAGCCGGTAATGCGTGACATGGAAGCCATGCTGGCAAGCTCACAGCGCAATGTCACCGGAACTGTGGAACTGCTTCTGCGTCCGTACACATTCACCCTGGTGGGCGTTGATTCACCCTTTGACCTGATGAAGACTGATTTTGGTGAATACGGTGAGGTCAACAAGGCCTGGACTGCGGATGATGTCAAGGGCTTCACCAAGATCATGGGCAACCAGATGAAAATCTATCACAATAACCAGGTAAAGAACGGCCTGGCCGAATAAGTGTGAAGAAAGTAGGTATCATCGGCGGTGCCGGATACACCGCCGGGGAGCTGCTCAGGCTCCTGATCAACCACCCGGAAGTTGAGGTGAAATTCGTTCATTCCACCAGCCATGCGGGCAGCCCCGTCACTGAGGTGCATGAAGGTCTTCTGGGTGAAACTGACCTGATTTTCAGCGGTGAACATCCCCTGGATGAGATTGATATCCTGTTTATGTGCAGCGCCCACGGCCACAGCCGCGAGTTCTGGCAGCAGAACCAGCGTCCGCAGGGTCTGATGGTAATTGACCTTGCACAGGATTTCCGTGATGAGAGCGAGGGTTATGTTTACGGGCTGCCGGAATGTAATCTTGACCGTATCTCCGGGGCTGACTCTGTGGCCAATCCGGGCTGCTTCGCCACAGCCATTCAGCTGAGTCTCTTGCCCTTGGCTGCAGCCGGTAAGCTTCCTCAGGGAGGAGAAATAAATATCACCGCCCTGACAGGCTCCACGGGTGCGGGCGTAAAGCCGTCCGCCACCACACATTTTTCTTGGCGCACGGATAATGTGTCTGTGTACAAGCCCTTTACACATCAGCACCTGAAGGAAATAGGAATGACTCTTGAGCGTCTTCAGCCTGACAACAATGTGAAAATCAATTTCATACCCATGCGCGGTGACTGGGCCCGCGGTATCTTTGCCGTTACCGTAGTGGACTGGGACGGCACTGAGGAGGAAGCCCGGGAGCTTTACAGCAGCTTTTATGCGGACGCTCCCTTTGCGGTTGTAAGCAGCAAGCCCATCTCACTCAAACAGGCTGTCAACACCAACAAGGCCATTATCCATGTTGAAGCGGGTAATGGTAAACTGCTGATTACCTGCGCGGAAGACAATCTGCTCAAAGGTGCTTCCGGCCAGGCGGTACAGAATATGAACATTATGTTGGGACTGGATCAACGTACCGGCCTCAACCTCAAACCCTCAGCGTTTTAATGGAACTTTTTGACGTATATAGCCTGTATGAAATAGAGCCGGTACGCGGCAGCCGTGCACATGTATTTACCGCAGACGGTACTGATTATCTGGACCTTTACGGCGGACATGCGGTAATCTCCATCGGGCACTCACACCCGGATTACGTATCCGCCCTGAGCGCCCAGCTCGGCAAGTTGGGCTTCTATTCCAATTCCGTGCAGAACTCCCTGGAGAAAGAGCTTGCCCGGAAATTGGGCGAGCAGAGCGGATATCCTGAATATCAGCTGTTTCTGTGCAATTCCGGAGCTGAAGCCAATGAGAATGCCGTCAAGCTGGCTTCCTTCACCACCGGGCGCCGTAAGGTATTGGCTTTCAGGGGAGCATTCCACGGACGCACCTCAGGAGCGGTTGCCCTGACAGACAATCCCGCCATCCGCGCACCCTTCAATGAGACTGACGCAGTGACATTTATCCCGATGGGAGATGTTGAGGCCATGCAGCGCGAGCTTGCCACCGGCCAGTACTGCGCCGCTATTATAGAGGGTATTCAGGGAGTATCCGGCATACATGAGGCCGGCCCGGCTTTCATGAAGCAACTGGCACGCGAATGTAAACTCACAGGCACCATGCTGATTCTGGATGAAATTCAGAGCGGCTACGGACGTACGGGTCAGTTCTTTGCACATCAACACTCAGATATCAGACCCGATATCATCACATGTGCCAAGGGAATTGCAAACGGTTTTCCGGCTGCGGCCGTGCTCATCAGCCCGGACATCAAACCAAAAAAAGGTATGTTGGGAACCACTTTCGGGGGCAGCCACCTGGCCTGTGCCGCAGCAATTGCCGTGCTGGATGTGATGAAAAAGGAAAAACTGATTGAAAATGCGGCTGAAACCGGTACATATCTTATCAACGAGCTGCGCGCCGTGCCCGGCGTAAAGGAAGTGCGCGGACGCGGCCTGATGATTGGCCTTGAAGTTGAGGGCTTTACAGGTGCAGAACTACGGAAGCGACTCCTTTTTGACCACCATATTTTTACCGGGGGCGCCGGAAAGGATACACTCCGCCTTCTTCCGGCCCTGTGCCTGAGCCGTCAGGAGGCTGACCGTTTCCTGGGAGCTTTCAAGTCTGTTGTCAAGGAAGGTCCCGCTGCTGAAAATTAATTGATTATGAGAAAATTCACCAACGTAACAGATATTGGTCCGCTTGATGTGGCACTGGCAGAGGCTGCCGCCATCAAGAAAGACCGCTTTGCTTATACAGATTTAGGGCGCAACAAAACCCTGCTGATGATCTTCTTCAACTCCTCCCTGCGCACCCGCCTGTCCACTCAGAAAGCAGCCATGAACCTGGGAATGAACGTAATGGTTCTTGATGTCAACCAGGGAGCATGGAAGCTTGAAACCGAACGCGGCGTGGTGATGGACGGTGATAAGGCTGAACACCTGCTGGAAGCAATTCCGGTGATGGGCAGTTACTGTGACATCATTGGCGTACGCTCTTTTGCCGGGCTCAAGGATAAGGAGGAGGACTACCAGGAGCGTGTGATTGAGCAGTTTATCCGTTATTCAGGGCGCCCTGTGTTCTCCATGGAAGCTGCCACCGGCCATCCACTCCAGAGTTTTGCTGACCTCATTACAATTGATGAATACAAGAATACTGCGCGTCCCAAGATTGTACTGACCTGGGCACCGCATCCCAAGGCACTCCCCCAGGCTGTGCCCAACTCCTTTGCCCAGTGGATGGTGGCGGCAGGCATGGACCTGGTGATCACGCATCCTGAAGGATATGAGCTGGCGCCCCAATTCACAGCCGGCGCCCGCATTGAGTACAATCAGGACAAGGCACTGGAGGGCGCTGATTTTGTGTACGCCAAAAACTGGAGTGCTTACGCTGACCCCAACTACGGTAAGGTTCTCAGCACTGACCGCTCCTGGACTATTGATGCCGCCAAGATGGCTCTGACAAACAATGCGTATTTCATGCACTGCCTGCCGGTGCGCCGCAATATGATTGTGACGGATGATGTGATTGAATCAGAGCGCAGTCTGGTCATTCCCGAGGCCGCAAACCGTGAGATTTCCGCGCAGACTGTTCTGCTCCGCATGCTCAAGAGCTTGTAAATGATGAAAATACAGGTTGTAAAGATTGGCGGTAACGTCATTGATAATCCTGAGGCTCTGCAGAGTTTCCTCAGTGATTTTTCCCGTATTGAGGGCCCGAAGATTCTGGTTCACGGCGGGGGCAAGGAGGCCAGCCGCCTGTCCAAATCCATGGGTATTGAACCGCAAATGATTGACGGACGCAGAGTTACGGACAAGGACACCCTGGATATTGTGACTATGGTCTATGCCGGAGCCATCAACAAACGTATAGTGGCTGGGCTGCAGCGGCTTGGTTGTCAGGCTGTTGGCCTTACCGGGGCAGACGGTCCGTCTATAACAGCCACACGCCGCCCCCCCAAGCCGGTTGATTACGGTTATGTGGGAGACATCGCTCCTGACGGTGTTGATTATCAATTTATTGGCTCCTTACTCAAAGAGGGTAAAGTGCCTGTGTTCTGCGCAATCTGTTATGACGGACACGGCGGCCTACTGAACTGCAATGCGGACTCTGTGGCCGGAGCTGTGGCTGTGGGTGTTTCAAATTTAGGACCGGCATATCTTACATACTGCTTTGAACAGCCGGGAGTTATGGCAGATCTTAATGACCCCGGCAGCGTGATTCCACTTATCACTCCGGCAAATTTTGAAGAGCTTAAGTCCCAGGGAATTATCAGCGGAGGAATGTTGCCCAAACTGACCAATGCCCTGAACTGCGCCGCCTCAGGAGTTGAGAGCGTGCGTATCACCCGGGCTGCCGCGCTCAATGAAGATTCAGGAACTGTCATAAAAGCATGTTGAGCACGCATAACCGTTTAAATCAGGCTGTTACATTTCTCCGTCAGCTCATATCCATCCCCTCCCCCTCGGACAAGGAGGATGAGGTGGCGGCGCTGTGGATTAAATGGCTGACTGACAACGGGGTGGAAAAGATACACCGCATACATAACAATGTGCTGGCCATTGCACCGGGTTTCCGTGCAGAGCGCCCCACCCTGCTTCTTAACTCACATATGGACACGGTGATGCCGGCGGCCTCGTACACCCGTTCTCCTTACAGTGCTGATATTGAGGGAGACAGGCTGTACGGTCTGGGCAGCAACGATGCCAGTGCAAGTGGTGTGACCCTTGCCTGCACTTTCCTGGAGCTGATGAAGGATGCTGAGCCGCCGGTAAATCTCATGCTCGGTATCAGCGCCATGGAGGAACGCATGGGTCCCCGAGGCATGCGGGCTTTCCTCCCGTTCATGGAAGAGCTTGGTTATAAGCCTGATATGGCTATAATTGGGGAGCCAACGGGCATGCAGCCGGCAATTGCTGAACGGGGGCTGCTGGTTCTTGACGGAACTGTTACTGGTGTCTCCGGCCACGCCGCACGCTCTGAGGGAGTTAACGCCATTTACCGCGCCATGGAAGATATAAACAGCCTGATTACTTTCAGCCCGGAGAGGGTAAGCTCCATCCTTGGGCCTATAGGCGTGAATGTCACAATGATAAACGCAGGCACGCAGCATAATGTGGTGCCTGACAGATGTACTTATGTGGCTGACGTCCGCACCACAGACGCTTATACCAATACGGAGACTGTGGAACTGCTGCGGCAGGCTGTGAAATGGAGCACACTCACACCCCGTTCCACTCACATAAACGCCTCTGCCATATCTCTTGAGCACCCGCTGACCCGCAGTGCCATTGCCCTGGGCCTGGAACCGTACGTCTCCCCCACCGTTTCAGACAGGGCGCTCCTGACCGGCATCCCCGCTCTGAAAATAGGGCCGGGGCAGTCTTCCCGCTCACACAGCGCGGATGAGTATGTACTTATCTCTGAAATAAATAACGCACTTGATATTTACCCCCGCCTCATCAGAGGCATATCTTTATAAGCTTCATGTCACAGCAATTATGGAACAAAGGGTTTGAACCCGACCGGATGATAGAGAACTTTACAGTAGGTGCTGACCGTCAGTTGGATATGCTCCTTGCACCTTATGACGTCCAGGGCTCACTGGCTCATGTCAGGATGCTTGAAAGCATAGGTCTGATTACCAAGGAGGAACTTGACATCCTCGTTCCGGCCCTGGAACAGATTGCCGCTGAAATTGAACGCGGGGAGTTTGAGATTGAGGATGGTGTTGAGGACGTCCATTCCCAGGTTGAGTTCCTGCTCACACGCAGGCTGGGGGATGTGGGTAAGAAAATCCACTCCGGACGTTCACGTAATGACCAGGTTCTGGTGGACCTCAAGCTCTTTTTCCGTGACCGTCTGCGCATGCTGGCCCGGGACATCATCGGGCTCTTTGACATTCTCATTTCAAAAAGCGAGGAGTTCAAGAACGTGCTTATGCCGGGTTATACACACCTGCAGGTGGCCATGCCCTCCAGTTTCGGGCTCTGGTTCGGGGCTTATGCAGAGACACTTGCAGATGATATGCTCATGCTCCAGGCCGCTTACCGCACTGCCAATCAGAACCCCCTCGGCTCCGCCGCAGGTTACGGCTCCTCATTCCCCCTGGACCGTGCCATGACCACACGCCTGCTCAACTTTGAGCAGCCGCATTATAATGTTGTTGCCGCCCAGATGAGCCGCGGAAAAACAGAACGCGCCGTGGCCGCAGCCATCGCGGCCGTGGCAGCCACTCTGGGGCACCTGGCCATGGACGTTTGCATGTGGATGTGTAACAATTTCAGTTTCATATCTTTCCCTGACGAGCTTACCACCGGCTCCAGCATCATGCCCCATAAGAAAAACCCTGATGTCTTTGAAATCATGCGCGGAAAATGTAACCGCCTGCAGAGCCTGCCCAATGAACTGACCGTGCTGACGGCCAACCTCCCCCTGGGTTACAACCGTGACCTCCAGCTGATGAAGGACATCCTCTTCCCCGCCTTCACTGAACTGACGGAGTGCCTCCACATGGCAGGGTTCATGCTGGAGCATATCAAGGTGAAGGACGGAATTTTAGATGACCCGCGTTATGATTACATTTTCACTGTGGAGGAAGTCAACCGCCTGGTCCTGGAGGGCATGCCTTTCAGGGATGCGTACCGCAAGGTGGGAATGGACGTCCAGAACGGCACATTCCGCCCCAACCGCACCGTCCGCCACACCCACATGGGCAGCATAGGCAACCTCTGCAACTCCTCCATCCGCACCAAAATGGCCGCCGCCTCCGCCCCCGTTTTGGCTGATTGAATGATTTTTTGTACCTTTGCGTGTTAAATCATCAAAGGTAAATGTATTACGTCACCAAACGGTTAGAAATCTCCGCAGCCCACTCTCTGGAACTGGACTATGCCAGCAAATGCACCCGGCTCCACGGTCATAACTGGATAATTACCGTGCATTGCCGCGCCCGGGAGCTGAACGCCAACGGCATGGTCACTGATTTCTCTGCCATCAAGGAACTTCTGACTCAGAAACTGGACCACAAGGTTCTCAACGCCGAGCTCTCTTTCAATCCCACCGCTGAAAATATAGCCCGCTATATCTGCGACCTTATCCCCACCTGTTACCGCGTTGATGTTCAGGAAAGCACAGACAATACCGCCAGCTATGAACGGGACTGAAAAAAAATATTCAGTTAACGAAATTTTCTACTCCCTCCAGGGCGAGGGATATTTCACCGGGACTCCGGCGGTGTTCCTGCGTCTGAGCGGATGTAACCGTCAGTGCCCGTTCTGTGATACCGATTTCAGCCATGGCTCCCCCATGTCTGCCGCTGAAATTTCTGCAGAATGCGCCGCTTATCCTGCCCGCCACCTTGTGGTCACCGGCGGCGAGCCACTGCTGCAGCTTGACAGCGACCTGCTGCGCGCTCTGAAAGCTTACGGATTCTTTGTGCAGGTGGAAACCAACGGTTCACTTCCGGCTCCGGTTGAGGTGGACTGGGTTACATGCTCCCCAAAGGATGCTCCATGGAATGTTGACCGCGTGGATGAGCTGAAGGTGGTGTTCCAGGCCTTTGATATTGACCCCGAGGAACTTGCCGGGCATTTCCACACTCCCCGCCTTTTCCTGCAGCCGCTTTCCTGCAGCAATACAGAGCAGACGGTGGAGTACATCAAGGCTCACCCGCACTGGCGCCTGTCTCTGCAGACCCATAAAATGATCAATATTCCGTGAAGTCAGTTAAATACATACCAGCAGCGCTCTGCCTCCTGCTCAGCTGTCTGTGCGCACTGGCGCAGGAGAAAGCGATATATCTGCTCAACTTCTATCCCGGCAGCGAGGTCTATGAACTGGAAGGACACACTGCAATCGGGGTGGTTGAAACTCCTGAGTACGGGGTGCCGTCTGCTGTTGCATATCATTACGGGGTTTATGATTTCAATGCACCAAACTTCCTGTACAGGTTTGTCAAGGGAGAGACAGACTATATGGCCGCCGCTGCCCCCTTGGATGCCATGGTGTACGCATACAAGGCCGACGGACGGCGCATTGTGGCACACAAGCTGGACCTTGATTCCGCCCAGGCTGCCAGGCTTGTTGATTATCTGAAAGATAACATACGTCCGGAGAACCGCACATACCGTTATAACTACGTCCTTGACAACTGCGCCACCCGCCCGCTCCGGGCCATTGAAACAGCTGCGCAGGACAGTATCCTCTTCAGCGACCTTGACCCTGAATCCACCCCCACCTTCCGCTCCATGATGGAGGGTTATCACCGGAATTATCCATGGTATCAGTTCGGAATTGACCTGGCTTTAGGAGCCTTGATAGACAAACCCCTCAGCGTCAGGGAAGAGACATTTGCCCCCGTACGCCTGGACAGCCTCCTTGCTTCCGCCACCATCTCGGGGCGCCCGCTCGTTTTTGAAACGCTGATACTCAATGATGTACCTGCAGACTCAGCCATACTCTCCCCCACCCCGTGGTACCTGCGTCCGCTGACAGTCTGCTGGGCCTTCTTCATCCTCACTCTCTTACTAACTGTCAACGATTTACGCCGCAAAAAAGTCTCACGCTGGTTTGATTCCATATACTTTGGACTGCTCACCCTGGCGGGTCTGCTGCTGACCTTTCTGATTTTCTTTTCCAGCCATTACGCCGCCTCACCGAACTATCTGTTTATCTGGTTAAATCCCTTCTGCGGCATAATGGCCATAGGAATATGGATAAAACGCGCAAAAAATATCGTTTTTTGGTATCAAATTTGTAACTTTGTACTCTTAACGGGATTACTGCTGATCTGGGGCTTCCTTCCCCAGCATGCCAATGCCGCATTCTTCCCTCTTATCGGGGCGGAAATGTTGCGCAGCCTTTCATATATAATCCTGACAAGAAACAACTTACGCAGATGAAGCATAAGAACTCCACACCGCGCACACTGCTGCCGCGCCTGATGATGGCGCTGGCCGCATCCGTTGTGTCCATTGGTGTTGGAGCAGCTGAGCCACGCCAGTTCAAGCTGATGGTGGGCATTGTGGTGGAAGGCCTTGAAAACCAGTGGCTGGAAACACTTTCAGACCGGATGGGTGAAGGTGGATTCCGCAAGCTCACAGACCAGGGCGTTACAATTGACAATATTGACTACGGCACCAGCCTTGACGGTGCCGCTGCGGCCTCCCTGCTCATGACCGGCGCTGCACCGGCCATAAACGGGATAGCCTCAGCTGAGCTTTATGACCCGGCAACTGAGCGCATAAGCTCCATATTTGCAGACCAGAACGTACTGGGGAACTTCTCAACCAGAGGTTTCTCCCCCTCCGGGCTGCACACCAGCACTCTCAGTGATGAAGTGCGCATAGCCTCCGGAGGCCTGTCAGGCGTTTACGGTCTGGCCACACGTCCGGAGCTTGCCATCCCCCTGGCCGGACATGCCGGGAACCTTGCTCTGTGGATCAATCCCTCCAACGGCCAATGGGCTTCCTCAACATTTTACCGTGAGATACCCACAGCCATAGCCGCCCGTAACCGTGCCCTCCCCCTGGAGACACGCATGGACACCATGAGCTGGACCCCGATAACCGGTTCATCGCCCATGCCCGCACTTCCGGAGCACCTGACCCGTTACCCCTTCCGTTATGTATTCCCCCGCGGAACGGGACGCCTTGAACAGTTCATGGCCACACCTCTGGCAAACAGGGAGATAACCCGCCTTGCACAGGAAGTGATGCAGGTTGTGCACCTGGGCAGCAGTCAGGACGGCACTGACGTACTCAACATTGCTTACAGCCTCGAACCCTTTGAGTACGGACAGAATTCAGATAACCGCGCGGAACTCATAGACGCTTATCTGCGTCTGGACAAGGACCTTGAACAGCTCTTCAGCTCCATAGACAGCAGCGTGGGCCTGGACAACACCCTGATTTATCTTGCCGGCACACCTCCGCGTCCGCGTACACGCCGTGATGATGAGAAGTACAATATCCCCGGCGGCGAATTTTCCGCCCGACGCGCCATCTCCCTGCTGAATCTCTATCTGATAGCCCTCCACGGAAACGGCGATTATGTGGACGGATTCCATAACGGATACATTTACCTGAACCGCCGCCTCATAAAGGAACGCGGACTTGACGGCGCACAGCTGCGCAGCCAGGCCGCCGACTTCCTCACCCGCATGACCGGAGTGGCGGAAGCGTTCACCATTGACCGCATAATCAACGGAGAAGCAGGTGACAACGCCGCCGCACTCCGCCGCAATACAGACCTGGCCACTGCCGGTGATGTCCTGCTCAGGATTGCCCCGGGTTATGAAATCACAGAGACCGGACGGCAGAGCCGCGGCCCGGTCCTGCGTCAGGTGGAACGTCTCAGCGCCACCACTGCTCCCGCTTTCATATTTGCTCCCGGCGTCACGGCCCAGAGAATCAGTACTCCCGTGGACGCCCGCTCCATTGCTCCCACAGTGAGCAGATTGCTCAGAATACGCTCTCCCAACGGGGCGGCACTTCCTCCCGTTACACTGCAGAAGTGATTTTAACAGCAATCCGTAACTTAAAAGATAACAATACAATAAGGACAATATGTCATTATCCTCAATATTAAAAAAGATATTCGGCGATAAAGCCAGCCGAGACCTCAAGGCCATCCGCCCCATCCTTGAGAACATTAAGAAAGAGATGCCGCGTGTGGCTGAACTGGACATTGACGGCCTCCGCGCTGAAATAGATTCCGTGCGCGCAGACATTGCCGCTGCCATCAAGCCTTACCAGGACAAAATCTCTGAAATCCGTGAAAAGATTGAGACCCTCCCCATTGACCAGCGCCGTCCTCTCTGGGATGAAATTGATGAAAATGAGAAACATATAATCGATACCCTGGAAGAACGCCTGAACCACCACCTCCCCGTGGTATTTGCCGTTATACGTGAAACCGCCGGCAGATTCGCAGCCAATGAAACCATTGTGGTAAAGGCCACTGACTTTGACCGCGAACTGGCCGCCCAGGGCCGTGACTTTGTAACCATTGACGGTGACAAGGCAATCTGGAAAAACCACTGGATGGCAGGCGGAAACGAGATGAAATGGGACATGACCCATTATGAGGTTCAGCTCATTGGCGGTATCGTTCTCCATCAGGGCAAGATTGCGGAAATGGCCACCGGTGAAGGTAAGACCCTTGTGGCCACCCTCCCCGTATTCCTCCGCTCTCTCTCCGGACGCGGTGTCCATGTGGTGACTGTGAATGATTACCTGTCAAAACGTGACTCCGAATGGATGGGCCCGCTCTATATGTTCCACGGTTCAAGTGTTGACTGCATTGACCGTCATGAGCCCAACTCCCCGGAGCGCCGCCGCGCATATGAGTGTGACATCACATACGGTACAAACAATGAATTCGGCTTTGACTATCTCCGTGACAACATGGCACTTGCGCCCCAGGACCTGGTGCAGCGCAAACATTATTACGCCATTGTGGACGAGGTTGACTCAGTCCTCATTGACGATGCCCGTACCCCTCTGATTATCTCCGGCCCCGTGGCCAAGGGTGATGACCAGCTCTTCAATGAATTCAAGGGCAATGTGGAGAAAGTGGTAAAGGCTCAGCAGCGCCTGGTAACCTCTCTGCTGGCAGAGGCCAAGACAAAACTGGCCTCCGATGACAAGGAGCAGCAGAAAGAAGGTGCCATCCTCCTCTTCCGCGCTTATAAAGGCCTGCCAAAAAACAGCGCCCTCATCCGCTTCCTCAGCCAGGAGGGCATGAAGAACCTCCTCCTCCAGACTGAGGCACATTACATGCAGGACAATAACCGCGAGATGCCCTTCATCACTGACCCTCTGTACTTTGTCATTGATGAAAAGAACCGCTCAGTGGAACTCACTGACAAGGGTATTGATGAACTGACAGGCCACAGCCAGGATCCCCAGTTCTTTGTCCTGCCTGACATTGCAGCTCAGCTCTCTGAGCTTGAGCACATTGCCAATCCGGAAGAACGCTCTGAGCGTAAGGACGCACTCCTGGCAGATTACGCCGTCAAGTCTGAACGCGTTCACACCGTGAATCAGCTGCTGAAAGCTTATGCCCTGTTTGACAAGGACATAGAATATGTGATTGATGACAATAAGGTCAAGATTGTGGATGAGCAGACCGGACGTATCATGGAAGGCCGCCGTTACAGCGATGGGCTCCATCAGGCCATTGAGGCCAAGGAAGGCGTCAAGGTGGAGGCTGCCACACAGACATTTGCCACCATCACTCTCCAGAACTACTTCCGCATGTATACCAAGCTTGCCGGCATGACCGGTACCGCAGAGACTGAGGCCGGTGAGTTCTGGGATATCTACAAACTGGATGTGGTTACCATTCCCACCAACCGCCCCATTGCCCGTCATGACCTCAATGACCGCGTGTACCGCACCAAGAAAGCCAAGTACAAGGCCGTAATTGCTGAAATCGTACGCCTGGTGGAAGAAGGACGCCCCGTCCTGGTTGGTACCACCTCTGTGGAAATCTCCGAGCTTCTGTCCAAGATGCTCACCATGCAGAAGATTCCCCATCAGGTCCTCAACGCCAAACTCCATCAGAAAGAGGCTGAGATCGTGGCCCTGGCCGGACGTAAAGGCTCCGTCACCATAGCCACCAACATGGCAGGCCGCGGTACTGACATCAAGCTCACCCCGGAAGTGAGAGAAGCCGGAGGTCTGGCCATCATCGGCACAGAGCGCCATGAAAGCCGCCGCGTTGACCGCCAGCTCCGCGGCCGTTCCGGTCGTCAGGGAGACCCCGGTTCCTCAGTGTTCTTTGTATCGTTTGAGGACCAGCTCATGCGCCTGTTCGCCACAGACCGCGTGGTCAAGATGCTTGACACATTCGGCCTCCAGGAGGATGAGATGATTGAGCACAAGATTGTCAACAACGCCATTGAAAACGCCCAGAAACGCGTGGAGGAAAACAACTTTGGTATCCGTAAGCGCCTGCTGGAATTTGATGACGTGATGAACAAGCAGCGTACATATATCTATGAACGCCGCCGCCATGCCGTTCTCGGTGAAAAAATCGGAGTGGACATTGCCAATATGATTTATGACACCGTAGAGAACCTGGTGATAAATCATGACACTCAGACATCTTACCCGGACCTCTGCACTGAAATCTTCCGTGTGCTCTCCATTGAAGCGCCATTCACGGAAGAGCAGTACACCAACATGAGCCGCGAGGACCGCATTGACACCCTCCATGCAGCTGCTGTTGAGGCTCTGGACCGTAAGAGTGACCGTATCCGTGAGATTGCCTTCCCCGTTCTTTCAGATATGGCAGCCAATACAGCTTATGACGGCCTGGTTATGGTGCCCATCTCTGACGGCAAGCGCGTGTTCAACCTCCGCTGTGACCTACGCACCGCTGTGGCCACTGAGTGCCGCTCTGTAATCAAGGAATGGCATAAAGTGCTGATGCTCGTAACAATTGATGAGCTCTGGAAAGAACACCTCCGTGAACTTGACCAGCTCCGCCAGAGCGTGCAGAACGCCGCTTATGAGCAGAAAGATCCCCTGGTAATTTACAAGGTGGAATCCTTCCATCTCTTTGAGGAAATGCTTAACCGCCTGAACGTAAAAGCCGTGTCAGCACTCATGCGCGGACAGCTCTTTGTGCGCCAGGCACCGGCAAATCCTCAGCCTGACCAGACCAATGAGGAGCCTCAGAAACCGCGGCCTGAACTTCAGCAGACCACTGCAGAAGTTCACAAGCGCCAGAATTACCGTGAGAGCAAGGCGGATATCCCCGGCGCGGCAGAAACCCGCGCGGCTGCCTCCGCTCCCCAGGGTGAGAGACCCAAACCCGAGCCTGCAAAGGCCGCGCCCAAGGTGGGTCGTAATGATCCCTGCCCCTGCGGTAGCGGCAAGAAATTCAAGAATTGTCACGGCAAAGGCCTCTGATCAATAAACTCACCAAAAAACGCCTTCTCATCCCGGGAAGGCTTTTTTTGTGCCGGGTGAAAAATATTGAGCAGAAATGTAATTTTCCGGCGGCCGATTGCGTCTTATTAATGTGATGAATCAAGAAGAAAGTTTCTTTCAACAGTTTGTAAACCGGCACAAGGCAACAATATACTCCGTGTGTTATATGTATGCCTCAGACCGCCATGAGGCTGATGACATCTTCCAGGAAGTGCTCATCAATCTCTGGCGCGGGCTGCCGTCTTTCCGGGCTGACAGTTCGGAGCGCTCATGGGTTTACCGCGTGAGCCTCAATACCTGTCTGTCTTTCAAGCGGAAGAAGCGCGTAAGCACTGTCAGCCTGGACATTGCCCCTGAAGTTTTTGAGCCAGAATCCGAACTGGGACACCAGACTGAAATTCTGCATCAGCGCATATCCAGGCTTGAACCGATGGACCGCGCACTGGTACTGCTTTGGCTGGAAAGCATGAGTTATGATGAAATCAGCGCAATTATGGGTATCTCACCCAAAAGCGTAGGGGTCAGACTCATACGCATTAAAGAAAAACTGAAAAAAATGAACTGAGCATGGATAACAATAATATAGATCAACTGGAAGAAATGCGCCAGCAGATGGGGCAGCTCAAACAGGCTCTTGAAAACCAGAAAATTATAACAGACAAGGCCCTCCGCCGCGCCATGGTCAGCAGCAGTTCATGGTTGAGTGTGTTTGTAAAGGTTCAGGTGGGAGCCGCACCTTTCCTGTTCCTCATCCTCATCATGGCATGCATTATCCTGAAAATGAGCTGGTGGCCTATAATTGTCTGGGGAATCCTCTGCGCTGTCAGTGTATGGATGGATTTCAAGACCGTCATTATTTCCAAGGACAAAATCTTCAACCTATCATTCAAGGACCTCCGCATCTTCCTGATAAAGCAGACCCGCCAGCGCAAGCTCCAGGCCCTCATTGAGACAGTGGTCATGCTCCCGTGGCTGGCCTGGTACTTTTACGAATTCTTCCGGGCCATCTCATCGGACACCAAGCCCTTCAGCATGACAGAGTATCTTGTCAACCTGGCCATAGCCGCCGTTGCATCAATCATCGTAGTATTAGTCATTTACAGAAAAATAAACAAAACCACCGCCACCCTCCTCCACGAAATGGAACAAGAAGACTAACGCAGGAACAGGCAGGCGTCGCCGTAGCTCAGGAACCGGTAATCAGCATCCAGAGCATGGGCGTACAGGTCTCGCCAGGTATCACCGATAAATGCGGAAACCAGCAGAAGAAGTGTGCTCTTGGGCTGGTGGAAATTGGTAATCATTCCCTTCACAATGCGGTACGTGTATCCCGGTGCTATGATAATTCGGGTATAGGCAGTGAAAATCTTCTGTCCGTGCATATCCATCCACTGAGCCACAGCCTCCAGTGCTCTGCGCGGCTCCACATCTGAAGCACTTTCATAAGGAGCCCACTGCGGAAGCTCGCCACCGTCCTCCCATTTTCCTGACAGAATCATACACCCTATATGGTAAAGACTTTCCAGAGTACGGACAGATGTTGTTCCAACGGCCACCACCGGCCCGCTGTGCTTTATCAAATCATCTATCATACTCCGGCGCACAGTAATGAACTCGCTGTGCATATCATGCTCGCCTATAGTATCTGACTTGACCGGACGGAAAGTACCGGCACCCACATGCAGAGTAACCTCCCTACGTTCCACCCCGCTCTTATCCAGGGCTTTGAGCAGCTCATCCGTAAAATGAAGCCCCGCTGTCGGAGCGGCCACAGATCCCTCAATATGGGCGTAAACCGTCTGATAATCTGTTGAATCGGAATCTTCAGACTGACGGTTAAGATACGGAGGAATGGGAATCTGACCCGCCGCCAAGATAATCTCAGAGAAAGAGAAACCTCCGGTCCAGCTGAATGTTACCAGAGTGGAAGAAGCACTCGGGCGTGTAGCTGTCAGAACCACCTCAGAACCCTCAATTTCCAGGGACATGGTCAGCGGGCCCTCCTTCCACCTCTTGGAATTACCAACCAGACAGTTCCAGCTGCAGCATTCACGTGCAGCAAAATTACGCTCATAGTCCGCCGGGCACTCCGGCTCCAGACAGAAGATTTCAATGGTGGCGCCGCTGCTCTTGGTAAACTTCAGACGGGCATTGATAACCCTTGTATTATTGTAAACCAGCATGGTATGCGGCGGAAGCAGTTCAGGCAGGGAGCTGAAACGCTCATCACGCACCGTGCCTGTGGCAGCATTGAAAACCAGCAGACGGCATGCATCACGCTGTGCCAGCGGGTGAGTGGCAATCTTCTCCGCCGCCAGCGGATAATCAAAATCTTCTATTCTTATATTTTCAGGAGTCATATGTTCAATATTATTATTTCTTGTATTTAATTATTTCATCATATAATAGATGAATTGATGATGAAGGATTACTGAATGAATTTTTGGCTCTGGCTCGCTTTGCCGCTTCCTCAATGGAGTCAATAAATACTCTCTTCATGGCAGGAGGAAAGTTCCCTTTCACATAATCCGGGGCTATGTTCCTCAATACGGCAAGACACTCGGGAGTTGACAGTTCCTTGTTGACGTCCTTGTAATGCAGTATGAACCAATATTCAATGCAGGGATTTGAAAGCAGGAGCACAGCCTCCTTAATCTTCCGCACATGCTCCAGCATTCCCGGTACATCAAGATCAAACATGAGGAAAGTCTTATCATCCTGGGTTGTAAACCGATCTCGCTTACAGCGGTCAATATATGGCTGTGAAATGTTGGAGTCACTCACCCTTACTATTATCTCCACCGGCACCCGGAAACTGCGGCGCAACAGGTCAACATACGCGGCTTCCGTTTTCCCTTCACAGAAAACAAAGAATGTAGGGTTCATCCTTTTCCCTCGCGCTTGTTTTGCTTTCCGTGCCATTTTCAGATGGATTCAAATTCATTGATATATGGCACTGCGTCAAAGCGCCCCTGAAGATAAGCTTTCTCAAGATCCATCTTTTCCCTGAAATCCTTGTAATCAAACAAAGAATAGAGGTCAGAAGAACCGTCATCCCGCTTGTTGACAAAGAATATCTGATCCTTACGGAAACGGGTCATATCAAGTAAGTGGGTATTGTGGGTGGTGAATATCAGCTGTGCCGATTTACTTGAATGAAACAGACCTATAAGATATTCCACCAATCGGGTATGCAGGCTCGTCTCCACTTCATCAAGAAACATTACCTTGTTATTGCGCACCACATCCATTACTGTCAGCATGATTCTGAACAGTTTTTTTGTGCCCTCAGACTCCTCAGTGTTGAAATCAAAAGGCAATGACGGATTACGGCGATGGTATGTGGTCAGCTCTCCGTCCTTATATGTAAACTCAACAATATCACTGTCTGCAGCCCTCAGCACCCTGAGAACCGCATCCTTATTGTCTCCAAGAAATCTGTCAATGGCATTTGTTGAGCTCCCTCTGTAACTGAATACCAGCTGTTCATTAAACCATCTGTAAATTTCCTTTGCCTTTTCTCTATCCATCTGACTGGCACGGGATATAAACAGCGTTTTTCGTGAAGTGTTTGATGCCACATCCATTGGACGCCGTATAACGGGGGTAAACTCATATTTCTCTTTTTTGCCTCCGGCTTTCCGCTCATCACGGGAGAAAATCAATGCCCTCCTGCCTTTAGGATAGTAATAAAGGCTTTCAGTAATTATCTCTTCACGGGTGCAGGTGAATGAATACTCGTGTTCAATACCCTCAATGATAAAACGTATATAAAACTCACTCGGCGCATCCTTATCTCCAAATTTGAATGACTTGAAACCGAAGCTGTCACCCTCATTATAATTATGAGAATCAAGAATCATATCAACAGCCGCCTTCACAGCCTTGATTATATTGCTCTTGCCTGATGCATTTGCACCGTAAATAGCTGCGGTTTTAAGCAGGCGTTCGTTTCCGATATTAAAAGTATTATCTTCAAGGGCACGTGCTTCCTTGGTCTGGATATTGGCCGCCTGCATATCCAGTGTCACTTTCTCATTTATTGAAAAGAAGTTGGTCAGAGCAATTTCTAATACCATTTTAAGAGGTGTATTTGTAATTATTTTGCAAATATAATAATTAAATTTGAATTTACCCCTGTTCTGAAAATATTTTTGAATTAAATCTCCTCCGTGCAGGTGGATTTTTCTCTTATCAGCCCACCAGAAATGTACCCAGACGGGTGGTATAATCCGGAGACTTGAGGGCGCGGCGGATGGCGTTCACAAACTTAATACTCTTGCCGTCAGCGCCCCGCTCGCGGTACTGCTGCGCACCTAATACCACCGCATCCGCCCCCATCCGTGAATTTATACGGTCAAGAGCCGCGGAAACCTGCCGCAGCTTGTCACTCTGCTGTGCGTTGTAAGTAAACAGGTCAGGCTGAATGGCATAGTCCGGACTCACACCGCTCACCATCACCCCCGCACGCTTGTAATGAATCCCGCGGCGGTATATGCGCTCCAGCACCTGCACCGCCGCTCCAACCAGCTCCGTGGCCGTAGAAGTGGAAGTATCAAAACTGAAAGAGGCAGAAGCGCTGTACTGCTCCAGATCCGGCCGGAAAAAGTTTGACTGCACAAACACCGTCAGCAAGGCACATACACTGTGCTGACGCCGCAGCTTCACCGCACAACGCGCAGCATAATTGGCCACATGCGTCCGCAGGTCCTCTATAGCCGTGAGCATCCCCGGAAAACTCCGGCTGGTCATTATAGACTTCTTGCTCACACATTCAAGACCATCTATATCAATCACACTCTCACCATTGAGCTCCTGCCATGTCCGCACCCCCGGCAGATGAAAACGCGAATTAACCCAGCTCCGCGGACGCACACTGAAATCATAAGCCGTCTCAATACCGGCAGCATGCATCGTTCGCGCAAATCGCCGCCCCACACCCCACACATCCTCCACCGGCAACAGCTTCAGTGCCTTCTCCCGCTGAGCCTCCGTCCCTATCATACAGCATTTTTCATAAGCCGGGTACCGCTTGGCAAACTTTGAACCCACCTTGGCAAGAGTCTTGGTCGACGCAATTCCAAGACTCACCGGAATACCCGTACACCGTAAAACCTTGCGGCACAGATCCACACCCCACAGCCTCATCTCCCCCACACTCATACCATCCAGATTCAGAAAAGCCTCATCAATAGAATACTGCACCACCTCAGGAACCATGGTCCGCAGAGTGGCCATCACGCGCGCGGACAGATCCCCGTAAAGAGAGTAATTGGATGAAAAAGCCACAATACCGGAATCCGGATACTGCTGCACCAGCTGATAGTACGGCATACCCTCCTTGATGCCCATAGCCTTGACCTCACGGGAACGCGCCACCACGCACCCGTCATTATTGCTCAGCACCACCACCGGAACACGGGCCAGATCCGGACGGAAAACCCGCTCGCAGGAACAGAAAAAATTGTCACAGTCAATCAGCCCTACCATAACTCCCAGTTCCTGCCCCGCCGGCGGTTAGATTTGATTGTATAAGTCACCACACCCCACACAGAAAAATCCATCCCCGGAAGCACATCAATAGGACGGTAATGACGGTTAGACGGCATCAGCATGATCCGTCCGCCCTCCAGAATCCTCAGACGCTTCAGAGTGAACTCCCCGTCAAGACAGCACACCGCCAGATCACCGTGCTCAGGCTCCAGACTCCGGTCAACAACCAGAATATCCCCCTCACAGATCCCCTCCTCACACATAGAATCACCGTTTACACGCGCATAAAAAGTAGAGGCAGGATGAGCCACAAGCTCCTCGTTCAAGTCAATGCTCTGACTAATATAATCCTGCGCCGGAGAGGGAAAACCGGCACGCACCCCGCAGTCAGCGTACGGCAGAGAAAGGGACACACCCTCTGAGCATTCATAAACTGTAATATTGACATTCATAAATTGTGAAACGGACATTTTTACGCTGCAAAATTAAACACAGGGCGGGCAAAAATCTTGCCCCCCTGTGTTAATCCACTTTCCTTTTTACAGAAAAATTTGTAACTTTGTACCCCGTTATGAAGTACGGATTTGACAACGAAAAATATGTAAAGATTCAGTCTGAGCATATCAAGGAGCGCATAGCGCAGTTCGGAAACAAGCTTTACCTTGAGCTCGGCGGAAAATTATTTGATGACTATCACGCATCCCGCGTCCTGCCCGGATTCCAGCCTGACAGCAAACTGCGCATGCTCTCTCAGCTGCGTGACCATGCCGAAATTGTAATCGTCATCAACGCACGGGACATCGAGAAAAACAAGATGCGCCATGACCTCGGAATAACTTATGACATGGACGTCATCCGCCTCCGCCAGGAATTCATCTCACGCGGATTTGTTGTAGACTCCGTAGTAATCACACATTATGACGGACAGCGCAGCGCCGATGCATTCCGGGATAAACTCCACCGCCTCGGAGTAAACACATACG
The DNA here is from genome assembly GCA_964571405.1 of uncultured Bacteroides sp. Taxonomy (GTDB): domain Bacteria; phylum Bacteroidota; class Bacteroidia; order Bacteroidales; family Muribaculaceae; genus CAG-873. Next base: position 26,244 of record CAZNBD010000024.1, read on the forward strand.
TCCATTACGCCATTGAAGGATACCCAACCAATGTAGAACTCATAGACTCCGATGAAGGATTTGGACGTAACGAATATGTCCGCACCACACGCCCCCTGGTAATAGTCACAGCCCCCGGGCCCGGCAGCGGAAAAATGGCCGTATGCCTCAGCCAGTTATACAATGAACACCGCCGCGGAATAAAAGCCGGGTATGCCAAGTTTGAAACATTCCCCGTCTGGAGCCTCCCACTCAAACACCCCGTCAACATCGCATATGAAGCCGCCACCGCAGACCTCAATGACGTCAACATGGTAGACCCCTTCCACCTGGAAGCGTACGGAAAAACCGCAATAAATTACAACCGCGATATAGACATCTTCCCCGTCCTCAACGCCATCCTGGAAGGAATTTACGGACATAACCCGTACAAATCACCCACAGACATGGGAGTCAACATGGTAGGATTCTGCATCAGTGATGATGAAGTATGCCGCTCAGCATCAAAAGATGAGATAATCCGCCGATACTTCACCGCACTCAACGAACTGGCGCAGGGAGACGGCACAGAAAGCGAAGTCAGCAAAATCTCACTCCTCTTCCGCCAGGCCGGAATAGACCTCACATACCGCCGCCCCATCAAAGCCGCACGAGAACGCGCCGAAGCATCCTCACACCCCTGCAGCGCAATAGAACTCTCTGACGGAACAATAATCACAGCCGAATCATCTGTGCTCCTGGGACCCTCCGCAGCACTCATCCTCAACGCCATCAAGTACCTCGCCGGGATAGACCATGACAAAAAACTCATCCCCCAGGCCATGATAGAACCCATCCAGCACACCAAGACAGAGTACCTCCGCTCACACAATCCCCGCCTCCACACAGATGAAGTCCTCGTGGCACTCTCACTCCTGTCCACCACAGACCCCGAATGTGCACGCGCACTCCAGTGCCTCCCCATGCTGGAAGGCTGCCAGGTACACTCCACAGTAATGCTCGGAGAAGTAGACCGCAAAATCTTCAAAAAACTCGGCGTCGGCCTCACCTGTGACCCCACCCGCAAAAC
>CAZNBD010000025.1:0-26670 GCA_964571405.1 uncultured Bacteroides sp.
GAAGCGGGCGCGCTTGATGGTGGGATAATTTTTCACCAGGCTTTCAAGCTCCTCATGGTAAAGGAGATAGCTCTCACGCGGACCGATATTGGGATATGTCAGTGAGCGGTGGAATTCCAGCGGTTCAGTAACCACCCACTGTCCGTCCTGCCAGTATCTTCCGTTCTGGGTAATCTCACGGATATTGATTTCAGGATTGAAGTTGGTGGCAAAAGCCTTACCGTGGTCACCGGCGTTGCAGTCCACAATATCCAGAGTCTCCATGCGGCTGAAGTAATGCTTGGCGGCATAAGCGGTGAAAACTCCACTCACTCCGGGGTCAAAACCGCAGCCCAAGATGGCTGTCAGCCCGGCCTCCTCAAAGCGTTTGGCGTACGCCCACTGCCAGGAGTACTCGAAGTGTGCCACATCCTTGGGCTCGTAATTGGCTGTGTCAAGGTAATTCACACCTGCACGGAGACATGCCTCCATGATGGTGAGGTCCTGGTAAGGCAGAGCCACATTGATTACAAGTTCCGGACGGTGACGCTCAAAGAGCGCAACAACCTGCTCCACATCATCGGCGTCAACTGTATCGGCGCTTACATTGGGTTTATTGATGGCCTTGACCACTTTCTCACACTTGGGGAGTGTGCGGGAGGCTATTACAATTTCAGAGAACACCTCAGGATGGGCGGCGCACTTGTGGGCAACCACTGTGCCTACTCCTCCGCATCCTATGATTACTACTTTTGCCATTTTTGGTGATATATGTTTTTTAGATTAATTTTTTCCTGAAAGGCGGTGTCTGTCAGCTGCTATAAGAATGAAAGTTACCACGCCTAATATTATCAGCATGAGGGTCTGGGACCCAAGGGTGACATTGGCAAATGCGGCAGCCGGTGTCTGCGGTACTCCGTAAATTCCCAGAGCAAAAATCACCGCCCACTGCCAGGGGCCTATGCCTCCGTTCGAGGGCACTCCCATGCTGATGGAGGCCAGTACAAATGTGACCATCACGGCAGCGGGGCCGTAACCGGTGGCCACTGCGGATGTGAATGGAAAGGCCATGAAGCACAGGTACATCTGGAAGAAGAAGCAGCCCCAGATACCCACTGTCCACAGCAGCCACATTCCTCTGCCGGGCATGGTGAGCACCACGGCAAATCCCTGCCAGAGCTCACGGATGGCCTGCTGCGCTTTTCTCACCCAGGAATTGGCTGTGCGCTGGCGCATGAATATCCACAGCGCCACACCCAGGACAGCCACTGTTCCCCACACCCAGGGGGATGTGAGCACGTTGATGAAGGCACTGTAAGCGCCGACATTCTCGCTCAGATAATCAAGTATGATGCCTGATGCCAGCACAAAGGCCAGCAGGGTGAGAAGTAGCACTGTAATGGTGTCCGCAAGGCGGTCCGCCACCATGGAGCCGAAAACTGTGGTGAAGGGCGCTTTCTGGCGCTGTGCAATATATCCTGTACGCCACACTTCACCCAGACGCGGAAAGACAAGATTGACGGCATAAGTGCCGAAAATACTGTATATGAGCGCGTGGATGGGTGCCTCTATGCCCAGGGCTCGGAGCTGCAGACGCCAGCGGAAGGCGCGGCAGATAAAGGAAATGATGCTCACGGCCATTGCTGCCAATATCCACCAGAAATTACATTCCTCCCTGATAATGAGCCACATTTCCTCCAGGTTCAGCCCTGTAAAAAGTACATAACACAGGCCTATGCTCACAATGAGCGGTATGCCGAATTTCAGCAGCCGCCCTATCCATTTTCTGTTTTTATTTTTACCGGGTGTTCCCATATATGTACATTCGCTGCAAATATACAAAATTTTTCAATCCGACAGAACAACTGTTCACGTCAAGGCGTTAATAAATTGAACCGACAGGGCAGAGCCCGGCGAGGCAAAGACCACCCGAAGGTTGAAAGTACCATCGGCACCACGCCTGTCTGATACGGTTGTTTCATACTTACTTACACCTCTACTCCCAAAAACACCGACGGGCACGAGGGCGTCTCCGGAACGCCTCCGTGCCCGCCAGTTTATGTGCCTTGTCGGTAAAAACAGGCGGTTTTTCTATACATTCAGGGTCTTTATCGGCGTTGACTTGTGAACTTGCACGGTTTTGGTTAATTTTGTACCGCTTAAAGATTGCCAAATCTGATTATTTGTATGAAACTGAACCGTAAAATTTTTCCTATGATATTGTGCTGCGGAGCACTGTTGAGCACCTTTACAGCCCGTGCTGCAGTGGTGTCCGGCTCCGTGCTTGACAGCATTGCGGACGAGCCCCTGATACAGGCCAGTGTCCGTGTGCTCGCTGTCAGGGACTCCGCGCTGGTGCGCGGTGCCGTTACCAATGACCGCGGCCGTTTTTCCATTGATGTTCCTGAGGGTACTTACCTGGTGGAAGCCTCTTATGTGGGGTATGCCACTCAGATAAGACGTGTCAACGCCAATCAGAACAGAAATATGCGTCCGTTCAGGCTGGTTGAGGATGCCATTGCCCTGCGTGAGGCCGTGGTTACAGGTGTCCGCACTCCCATCAAGGTGATGCAGGACACTGTGGAATATAATGCCGAGGCTTACCACACCCAGCCCAACGCCGTGGTGGAGGATCTGCTGCGCCGTTTACCGGGCGTGGAGGTGAGCTCTGACGGCAAGATTACTGCCAACGGTAAGGAAGTCAAGAAGATACTGGTTGACGGAAAGGAATTTTTCTCAGATGATCCCACTCTTGCCTCCCGTAACCTGCCGGTGGATATGGTTGAACGTCTGCAGGTTGTGGACCGCCGCAGTGACCTGGCCAGAATGACAGGTGTGGATGACGGAGAGGAAGAAACCGTAATCAACCTTACGGTGAAGAAAGACCGTAAAAACGGTTGGTTCGGTAATGCTGAAGCCGGTTACGGCACTGACTCACGTTACCGCGGTACTTTCAATGTCAACAGGTTCTGGAATGGCAATCAGCTCACCTTTTTGGGCTCTGCCAATAATATCAATGAACCCGGTTTTGCTGACGGAGGAGGACGTTTCCGCAGATTCGGTGGTGTGAACGGTATCAAGAATTCACAGGCCTTCGGAGTCAATTTCAATGTGGGTAATGAGGAGATTTTCCGTGTGGGTGGTAATGTGATGTACTCGCACTCCGAGCAGAATACAATCACATCCTCTGAGCGCACATACCTCTTTACAGACTCAACTTCCACCACACGTTCCAACAAGCTCACACGTGACCGCGGGAATAATTTCCGTGCGGATTTCCGCATGGTGTGGAAGCCGGACAGCTTCAATACACTGGAGATTCGGCCCAATATTTCTCTGAATTATAACAAATCCAACAGCACGGATTCCACACGTGCCTTTGCGGGAGACCCGCGTGGTACGGAAGTGCGCCGCAGTATTAACCGGGACTATAACCGGGGCAGTTCAGTGGAAGTGGGAGCGCGTGTGACTTATAACCACAATTTCCGCAGCAAGCCCGGACGCTCTTTCTCCGTGCATGCCAATTACTCCATGAGCAATGTCAGGGAAAAAGGTGATTCATATTCTTTCAACCGCTTTTTCCTGCTCAATGACTCTGTTGACCTTTATGACCAGTATGATGATAATCACACATGGAGCAACAGCATCATGAGCCGTCTGAGCTGGACTGAGCCCTTGGGTAAACGTGGCTCCGGTCATTTCCTGATTCTGTCATACCAGTTCCGCTACCGCTGGAATAACGCGGACCGCCTCACATATGACCATCCGGTCACTTTCCCTGACGGTTGGGAGGGCGAGCCGGTAATTGGAACGGACCTTGTTTTTGCCCCGGACCTCTCCAACAGTTTCAGGAATGACTTCATGAACCATGATATCCGCGTGGGTTACCGCCGTGTGACACGCCGCGCCAACCTCAATGTGGGAATATCCGTTGTCCCCCAGACCAGCAAGAGCCTTAACCTGCTCAATTCCGACAAGAGCATTCCTCTGCGCAGGGTGGTGAATGTGGCTCCTTACCTGCGTTACCGCTTCAGGATTACGCGCACGCGCAATATTGCGGCGGATTACCGCGGTAATTCATCCCAGCCCTCAATGACGCAGTTACAGCCCGTGCCGGACCGTTCCAATCCCATGAATATCGTGGTGGGTAATCCGGAGCTGAAACCCACATTCACTCATAATGCAAATGTCAGGTTTATGGATTTCAATGCAGATGCCCAGAGATCCATCATGCTTATGGCAAATGCTTCAATGACTCAGAACAGCATTGTTTCCCGCACTGATTTTGACCCCAATACGGGTGCCCAGACCACTACATATGAGAATGTGGACGGTGTGTGGAACGCACGTCTGATGAACATGATTTCACTGCCGCTGAAGAACCGTACATTCACCATCAATAATCATCTGTTCTTCAATTACAGCCGCAATGTGGGATTCAACAACTCCCTGCGCAATGTATCATCCTCTTACATGGTAAATGAGAGTTTCGGTATTGCCTGGCGTCCTGATAATCTGGAACTTGAGCTCAGACCCTCTTATAGCTTCCAGAATACGCGTAACAGCGTGCAGACAGGTGCCAACAGAAATGTCCATACTTACGGCGGTACGTTCTATGCCACTTACAACCTGCCCATCGGCATTGTTATTAGCTCTGATTTAAATTATTCAGCAACAAGCGGTTATGCTGCCGGATATGATACTCGTTCCTGGATGTGGAATGCTGAGATTTCATATCAGTTCCTGCGCGGAAAGGCAGCTGCGGTGTCTCTGAAGGCATATGATATTCTGGGTCAGAAGAGCAATGTAAGGCGTTCGGTAACCGCCAATTACATAGATGATTCACGGTATAATGCCCTGACGCGTTATGTGATGGTGAGCGTAAGTTACCGCTTCAATACATTCGGGCAGGGTAATCAGCCTGAGGACCGCAACCGTCCGCAGCACGGACCCGGTGGCCCCGGTGGACCCGCAGGTCCGCCTCCTGGTGCTGGACCCGGCGGACCCCGTCCTCCAAGACCCCCAATGTAATGCAAAATCAGCCCGCAGGTCGCGTTGTCCTGCGGGCTGATTTTATATTGGGAACAATTATTATGGGACAAGCTCTTATTTCTTGCCTCCCTGGAGGTCATCATTCTCAATCTTGGCGGCGGTCTTTTTGACGTAGGCGTTGAGGCTGCCGAACCTATAACTGAGGCTGACTATAAAGGGGATTCTCTGCATATACCTGGAGGTGGATTCAGACTGGTAACCTGCAGAAACGGTGGCGCTGTTCCAGTGGTCCCACTTGGTGAACAGGTTCTGTGTTGAAATTCCCACTGTCAGACGGTCTTCCTTGAGGAAGGAACGCTGAAGTGCAAGGTAATATCCTAAATCTCGTAACGGATAAGAACTGTAAGAGTATGCGGATGAAAGGCTTCCTGAGAACCAGTAAGCGCTCACAGTGAGATTGAGTTTCCAGGGCAGTTTCTGACGGATTGATGTATAGAAGTTGCCACGCCAGCGAGACATGTGGGCGCCATCATCTGTGTTGCGGTATGTGGTTCTGTACGCTCCCATGTTGGCTGTAAAGGTTGTTTTGGGCCAGGGAGTATATCGGAAATACAACCATGCGCCCATCTGCCTGTATCTGTTGAGGTTATCATATGAGTAATAGACATGATCTCCTTTCACATCAATCTGTGAGCCAATCATATCGTTTGACAGGGAGTAAGACATGGAGAAATCCACATTTATTTTCTGGTGTATCAGATTGTAATTCAGTTGAATAGTGTTGAAGCTCTGGCTGTTCAGGTACGGATTTCCGCTGGTTGTGCTGTACGGTGTCTGTGAAACGGTGGGGTCAAGGTAATTGATACCGGGGCGGGAGATGGAGCGGGAATAACTGATTTTCATTGTGTTACCGGAATTAATCTCCCAGTTTACAGAAGCGTTTGGCGCAAAGTCATGCAGCCAGCTTCCCCAGCTGCGCTGGTCGCCGGTATAGAATTTTGCATCCAAGTGTGAGAACTCGTAACGCAAACCGGCTCGGGCACCGAATTTGCCGAATTTTACGCGGTAATCAGCATAAATCGCACCGATGGATGTGCGGTGTCTGAACTTGTCTTCAGTTTCGTTCAGACCTATGTAAGTGCGGTTGTTGGTTGAATTATTGTTACGCAGAATGTATTTGCCACCCACATCAATTTTCTGGTTCCTGGTCAGGGGGCGTGCCCAGTCAAGCTGGAATGTATGTTCAATAAACTTGAGGTCAAAGCGGCTGTCAATGCCGGTATATTGCATGGGAGGATTGAACAATTCAGAGTACTCTTCAACCTGGTCCTGTTTCTGGCGGGTGGTGGCAACACGGTATGACAAGGTAATTGTTTCATCAGCGCGGCGTGTGTTGCGCTGGTAGTTTACGGCGCCGTCAAAGTCAAGATAACCGTAATTTGGGGTTCTTACAGCGGTGCGGTAAAAGCTGATCAGGTCTCCGGCTGAATTGTAATTTGAGTGACTTTTATTCTCCAGCAGGCTTAGATCGTAATTAAAGAAGTTGCCTTCAACTGTGATGAGGTTCAGGGTATCTATATCATAACTGAGTTCCAGACCTCCGTATTCACCCAGGTATTTCTGATTGGATACACCCTCAGTGGTGAGAACATTTCCGGTATCATGGTATGTGAAGGTTGAGGCAGAGTAGGAGTCTGCATTTCTTCGGGTCTGGTTAAATAAGCCTGCGTGTACGTCAAATGTAACCTTTCCCAACTGAGATGTCAGGTAAAGGTTGGGCTGAGGGGTGAGGTCCTTTGTTGTGGCGCGCAGAGAGGCTGTACCTGTCACTCCGCGCATCATGGTATTGCGGTCTGTGACAATGTTCAGAATCGGTGATGAGCCTTCTGCGTCCTCACGTGCACCCGGGTCTGTGATAACCTCAACCTTGCGGATGGTGGAGGCGGGTATGGCCTTGAACAGTTCCTTTGCGTTCTTGGTGTATGCGTTGTTTGGGCGACCGTTCTTGTAAATTTTGAAATCCGTAGAACCGTTGACGCGTATTGTACCGTCCTCATCAACTGTCACCAGGGGGACGCGTCTGAGAACCTCATTGAGCTGCATGGTGCGCGTATCCGGGTCTGCGCTCACGTCATATCCTATGCGGTCAATCTCACGGGTAACGATGGGGCGCTGGGCGGTGACGGTAATTCCGGCAAGTTCAGTGCTGACGGGTAAGAGTGCAATTTCACCGAGGTCCGTGACCGCGGTTGAATCTGATACGGAAAAGTCCAGGCTCCCGTGAGTGGAATCCATACCCATTACATCAAGGCGGTAAGCGGTGGGGGAGGGGAGTGCTGCTGTTATGATGCCGTCAGCTCCGGTGAGGGCTCCGGCCACCGGATGCACTGTGTCCGTCTCTGAAAAAATGCGCCAGGTGGCAAATTCCTGGGCCACTCCGGCAGTGTCCGTGACGAGGGCACGCACACGGTATTCCGCAGCTGTCCCTGTCTGTGCATTGCTTACTCCACAGATCAGAGACGCTATCAGGAATGTGAATATTGTTCTCATAGCTTTTCCTTGTTTTAATTCAATTCTTTTTCCGGCGCCAAAATTACAAATGATCAGATTTCCATGCCATACCCAAACGGGTACTATTTCAGGATAGAAATTGGCCTCCCGTTTTTGAAATTATACGAGCGGGAGGCCGAATGATTGGAAATTTTAAATTCTCAGGCGGTTAAAATTGCAGATTTTGTGCCCTAATTTGTTGTAAATTAGAGCGGAATCTGTTGGTTTAATATGTAATGAGTGAAGTAACTTCTACGTCCTGAGGCAGAGCTGCGCGGCCGTTCAGGGCAGAAAGTTCAATAATGAAGCTTACATAGATTTTTTTCGGGTTCATGGATTTGACCAGAGCGATTGCTGCAGCCATTGTGCCGCCGGTGGCAAGAACGTCATCATGGATCACAACGATGTCATCTTCAGAAATGGCATCACGGTGCATCTCAATGGTGTCAGTGCCGTACTCCTTGGCGTATTCCATGCGGATGGTGTCAGCGGGAAGTTTGCCGGGCTTTCTTACAGGAACAAAACCCGCGCCAAGTTCAAAGGCAAGTATGGAACCACCGATGAAGCCGCGGCTCTCAATGCCCACAACCTTGGTGACTCCTTTGTCTCGGTACAGCTGTGAAAGGTCCCAGCCGATTACGTGGAGGGCGCGTGCGTCCTTAAATGCTGTGGTGAGATCTTTGAACAGGATACCCTTGGTGGGAAAGTCCTGAACATCACGAATGTGTTTTTTGATGTATTCCATTTCTGTGTTAATGTATTGATGTATTGTTAATTGACTTGATGAGTGTTCCACGTGGAACATTTTGGGCTATCTATTGAGGAGCATCAGCAGGATGTTTATATCTGCCGGCGACACTCCGGGGATGCGTGAGGCTGCACCGATTGTGGGCGGACGCTGGGCGCTGAGTTTCTGTCGCGCTTCCGTACTCAGGCTCTGTATTGTCTCAAAGTTGAAGCCTGCGGGTATCTTGAGGTCTTCAAGGCGGCGCAACTTGTCTGCTATCCCGCGTTCCCGCGCTATGTAGCCTTCATATTTTATCAATATTTCGGCGGCTTCAATGATTTCATCCCTGCGGTCTTCAGGGAAGGTCTGAACCAGTTCGTTTAATGGTTCCACGGCTTCAAGCAGGTCTTTTACCGTTACCTGCGGGCGGCTGAGTATGCTGATGAGCTTTACTCCCTGCTGGAGTGGCGTTGTTCCGAGTCTTTCCAGGGTGGAATTTATCTGGGCCGGGCTGATTGAGGTCTGCTGCGCAAGTTCTATCAGCCGGTCTCTCATGGCGCGTTTGCTTTCCATGAGCTCCATGCGCCGTTTATCTGCCAGTCCTATCTTGAATCCTAAGGGCGTAAGGCGCATATCCGCATCATCCTGACGCAGAAGGATGCGGTACTCGGCGCGTGAGGTGAACATTCTGTACGGTTCATCAACGCCCTTGTTGATCAGATCATCTATGAGGACGCCTATGTATGCCTGGTCGCGCCGGAGTGTAAACGGCTCTTTTCCTTGCACCGCGAGGGCAGCGTTGATACCTGCCATAAGTCCCTGTCCGGCGGCTTCCTCATAACCTGTTGTTCCGTTTACCTGGCCTGCAAGGTAAAGTCCGGGAATGATCTTGCTTTCAAGGGTTGGATGGAGTTGGGTGGGATCAAAGAAGTCGTACTCTATGGCATATCCGGGGCGGAAGAGCTGTGCGTCGCGCAGTGCCGGCACGGTTTTTAAGGCCTCTACCTGTATATGCAGCGGCATTGAGCTGGAGAATCCGTTTACATAATATTCTGTGGTGGTTTCTCCTTCCGGTTCAAGGAATAGCTGGTGCTCTGTTTTGTCCGCAAATGTCACTATTTTGGTCTCGATTGAGGGGCAGTAGCGCGGTCCTATACTTTGGATCTGTCCGTTGTAAAGGGGTGAATCGGGGAGGCCCCGGCGTAACACCTCACATGTTTCTGCATTGGTGTACACAATGTGGCACGGGCGCTGGCGTAAATTGCTGCGTACTTCCGGAAGATAACTGAAATGATGTCCGTCATCATCTCCCCACTGCTCTGTGGCCATTTCAAAATGGATTGTACGCGCGTCCAGGCGCACGGGCGTTCCGGTTTTCATGCGGTCCGTGGCCAGGCCCCGTTGTTTGAGCTGTTCCGTCAGTCCGTAAGCGGCCGGCTCTGAGATACGGCCACCTGCAAATTTCTGTCGTCCTATGTGCATCAGTCCGTTCAGGAATGTTCCGGCTGTAAGTACAATCTTTGATGCATGGAATGTGGCTCCTTCACGCGTGCTTACGCCGCAGAGTCTGTCATTCTCATCAAAAATGAGCTGGTCTGCGGAACCCTGCCACATGAACAGGTTGGGAAGGTTCTCCAGGTGCTCACGCCATAATGCGCTGAATTTCATACGGTCTGCCTGTGAGCGTGGGCTCCACATGGCCGGACCCTTGGAGCGGTTGAGCATCCGGAACTGGATGGAGGCCTGGTCCGTGATAATACCCATCATACCGCCTAATGCGTCTATTTCCCTGACTATCTGACCTTTGGCAATTCCGCCCACTGCAGGATTACAACTCATCTGGGCAATTTTCTCCAGGTCCATGGTCAGGAGCAGGGTGCGCGCGCCCATTCTGGCGGCCGCGTTTGCGGCCTCACAGCCGGCATGTCCGGCGCCGATAACTATTATGTCAAAGTCAAATGTCATTGCGCTGGATTGTCGTTCAGTAATTTATCGTAAAGCGCAAGGGCTTTGTTCTCAGCGCGTTCCATCAGCTCGCGCTCTCCGGGACCCTTGTCTTTTTCACCGCAGAGATGGAGAATGCCGTGAATAATCACACGGAGCAGTTCCCTGTTCTGATTCACGTTCAGTTCCCGGGCGTTGCTGCTGACGGTGTCAAGACTGATGTAAATGTCTGACCGCAGCAATTTTCCGGTGCAATAATCAAAAGTGATGATATCAGTGTAATAATCATGCTGAAGGAATTCCCGGTTTACGCGCAGAATCTCTTCATCATCACAGAAAATGTATGTTATGGAACGTACCAATCGGCCGTAAGACTCGGCAACTGCCGCAATCCATCGGTCAATCAGCTGATAGTCAAGAGCCGGAAGCTCTACGCCCTCAACATTCCATTCAATTTGTCCGGTCATTTTGTATTTTAGCGTTTTAACTCGCAAAAATAAACAAAATATTCCAAAGTATCAATACCTGAATTTTTACCGGATAAAATTAACGGATAACATTTAATTTAGGCCAGAGGGAATCCGGCAGAAGATTCCACAGACGTGCCACCATTCCCCATCTCCAGTCAATGTAAGCCACACGCTTTTCACGCAGTATGGCCAGCTCAATGCGCGGAGCGGCATAATCAACCGTCATTTCCATGGGATACTTGCCGGAATTGGCCAGCAGGGGAGTGTCCACAAATCCCGGGCGTATATCTGTGATTGCCACGTCCACTCCCTGAATATGTGCAAGCTGCTCAATGGCCTGGAGGTAAGTCCATTGATAACGCTTAGAGGCGGAGTAAGTGGCGCTGATGCCAATGCCTTTCACCCCTGCGACGGATGTTATGGCTGCAATATGTCCGCGGCTGTCATTGGCTGAGTATCTGTAATATGCGTAAGCGGCATTGATGATGCGTGTAAATCCCAGAACGTTGACCTCAAGGGTTCTTCTGTCCGGGGCTATGTCCAGCTGAGGGTTCTGCCAACCGCAGCCTGCACAGTACAGCATGTAATCCATTCCTCCGAGGGCCTCAATAAGCACGTTGAAGCGCTCCACGGCGTCATCAGCGGTAACATCAAGGCAGCGGTACTCAATCAGCTCAGGATAGGCTTTTTTGAGCTCCTGGAGCTTTTCTTCAGAGCGTGCGGCAACACCCACGCGCCATCCTATGCGTGCAAAGTCAAGTGCTATCTTTCTTCCCAGGCCTGAGGAGGCACCGATTATAACAATTCTTTTCATGGTTTAATGGTCAGAGAGTGAGTTGGACAGGTATCCCGGTTTCAGCTTCAATCCGCTGTGCAATACGTCTGAGGGTCTCGGCAGAGGTGTGACGCAGCGTCTTTTCCGGAGTAGGGCGGTCAATGGTGTAAATCATTATTTCACGCGGCTGTATGCGTTTATATGCCTCAATCAGGGCGGATACTTCCTCATCCGTGGTATTGTCAATTACCTGACCGTCATGTTCTCCGGAGGTAAGCATGGTCTGGATTATGCCTGTATTCCTGAAGCGCCCGAGGAGTTCCACAGTTTTTTCAACGCTGAATCCGGGGTCTGTGGGGCGGTCAAGCAGCCGTACTGTGCTGTCTATGGCGCTGTCAAGCTTAAGTATGTTATTGTCAATACGTTCCAGGGCAGCCGCCACTTTCTCAGAACCTATGCGTGTAGCATTGGTAAGGACGCTTATACTCACATTGGGATAATATTTGTCTCTCAGTTCAATGGTATCCTGCACCACACGGTCAAACTCAGGATGGAGGGTGGGTTCCCCGTTGCCTGAGAAAGTTATAACATCCAGCGGCTCACCGTTTTCCTTCATGGTGCGGAGTTTGTCCTCAAGCATTGAGCGGACCTCTGCCGCGGGACGTATGCCGCTCTTGCCGGGGCCCTGCGCATTGTAACCGGCCTCACAGTACAGGCAGTCAAAGGAACATATCTTGCCATCATCTGGCATCAGATTGATACCCAAGGAAGTCCCTAAGCGCCGGGAATGAATCGGACCGAATATGGTGCTGTGAAATAATACTGTCTGCATTATAATTTACGTGTGAAAATACGGGAAATCTGTGAAATAACTGCTCCGGCAATGAAAACGGTCAGCAGGACTGTTCCTATGTCTGAGAGTGAGACGCTTACCGGATAAACATCAATGGTGAGGGCAGCCGGATCCGCTCCAAGTTTTATGAGCCCGAATTTCTGCTGAATCAGGCTCAGCGCCACCCCGGCCAGAGTGCCTGCAATTCCTCCCACTGCCGTTATCAGCCAGCCTTCCCAGACAAAGATGGATGTGATATTGCGGTGTGTGGCTCCGAGGGCCCGCAGGGTCTTCATGTCATCACGCTTCTCAAGCACCATCAGTGAAAGGGTGGAAACTATGTTGAAGCAGGCAATGATCAGGATAAATACCAGCATCAGGAATGTTATCCATTTCTCTACGGCTATCATGCGGAATGTTTCCTGCTGCTGTTCCGCACGCGTAAGAACGGAGAAATCATCCCCGAGAACAGATCTGATCCGAGTCTTCACCTGCTGCTCATCAGCTCCCGGAGTGAGGGCAATCTCCAGCGTCCCGACCTGATTTTCTGAATATTCCAGGAGGGAACGGAGCTTGTCAAGCGGTATGATAATCAGGTCATTGTCATAGTCGGGCTGGTCCACGCGGAATACAGCCGTTGTGCGCATGGGCATGGAGCGGTAAGCTCCGGCCGGATTGGCGGGATTGATGCGCCCGGTGCGCCGCGGAACGTATAATGTGGCATCGGCATAAAGTCCGGGACGGAGTCCGGTGCTCATGGCAGTGCCAACAGATATCATTCCGGAGGCAATGCTGTCACCGCCGTACTGCAGCGGAATTTCCGGATTATAAACACCGTCAATGATCATCTGCTCAAGGTGGGCCACACTGCCGTAATATTCAGGCAGAACGCCTTTTACCTGCACGGGGAGCTGGCGCTCTCCGGCCACAATCAGTGCACGTTCCGTCAGAGACGGCATTACTGCCGATATCCCCTGAATCCTGCCCAGAGCCTCTGTCACATCCGGGGTGAGGGTAAAGACCTTTCCGCTGTCAGGAACAACCAGCAGGTCCGGATCAATGCGTCCGAGCTGGCTGCGGCTTAACTCTGTGAAACCGTTGAAAACGGACAGTACCACCATTATGGCCATGGTGGCCACGGCAACGCCGGCCACAGAAATCACAGAAATCACATTAACCGCTCTGTGGGATTTCTTGGCCAGCAGGTACCTCAGTGCAATCCGGGGCGAGACCGCTTTCAACATTCCTTACAGTTATTCCTGCAGAAGTCTGTCAATGTTCTCCAGGTAATCCAGAGAATCATCTGTATAGAACTGGAGTTCAGGCACCTTACGGAGCTGGAAGCGCACTTTCTGAGCCAGTTCATAACGGACGGTCTTTTCCTGCGCCTTAATGCTGTTTATCATTTCCTCAGCTTTTTCAGAGGGGAATACTGAGAGATATACCTTGGCAATGCTCAGATCCGGAGAAACACGCACGGTGCTGACGCTTACAATCACTCCGCGGGTCTTTGCGGTCTGGGCTCTGAATATTTCGCTTAGTTCTTTCTGGAGGAGTCGGCTTATTTTGGCCTGTCTTGTTGATTCCATTTTTGAATTGTGGTTTTGTTTAGTTATGTAATAAAAGTTTCAGGGAGCCTGTTATGGCATTCCCTGTCTTTAAAACACCCGGAGAGCTGTCATAGTTCTCAGGGACGGGCCGGAAGCCTGTTTGTGGTAATCATATCGGCACCCCACGCGCGCAGGATGTCAGCGCGTCCCGGTGCGTCAATGGTCCATGTATTGAGTTTGAGTCCGGCGGCATGGATGGCTGCCACATCCGCACTGTCAAGGTACGTGTGGGCAATATCCATGTCAAGACGCAGACTGTCTGCCCAGTGAAAATGCTCTTTCCATGTCCTGCCGCCCAAAAACTGCAGTTCTATATCAGGATAATTTGCCCGTATATTCTCCAGGCAAGGACGCATGGAGGTGAGAATCACACATTTATTGCGGAAGCCGTAAGCCGTGATGCTGTCAATCAGCAGCGGCATCAGGGAACAGTCATTGCTGTTGATGCCGGTACTCCATTTAAGCTCTATTACAGGGCGGATACCGGCGCTGTCACATACGGCCAGATACTCGCCCAGAGTGGTGATGGTGCCGGTGTAATCGGTGCCGAAACGAGTCTGCCGCAGAGGCTGGGAGCGCAGTTGTTCCAGAGTGGCGTCCGCTATTGTCAGCGTCCCTCCGAGGCGCTCCGTATTTTCATCATGAGAACATACAAAAACCGAGTCTGCCGTCACGCGTATATCCGTTTCCAGAAAGCCGTATCCGCGCTGAGCTCCGGTTCTGAAAGCTGTCAGAGTGTTTTCCACCCCCACACTGCTGCCGCGATGGCCTACGGTGGTGAAATCCGCGCCGATGGCCAGAGCTGCCGCGCCCAGGGTGATTATGGCTGTCAGTAAGTGTTTCATGATAGGTGTTATGTGAATGATTTTCAATTGAAATATCAGCGGCGTGAAATGGCCGCATTGTTATTCTGGCGCAGGCCTCCGGGGCTGTTTCCGCGGTTGCGGTTCCTATTCACCGGAGTGAATGGGTCTATGCGGTCCTGATATTCCTGTTCGGCCTCATCCTCGGGGTCTACAGGCTCCTGTTCGCCGCGTTTGAGCTTGGGCTTGTTCTTGGTTATGGCCCTCGGTTTCTGTGCGTCAACAGCCAGTTCCCAGAGGTCCCAGGACTGGGTCACATCCCAGTTTTTCTTCAGATTGAGCTTACGGGAATAATAATAAACATCCTCAGGCTGTATGCTGTCTTTGAGTGACCCGGTGTCCCAGATTCCGTTCAGATTGGTATCCGTAAACGCCCTCATGTAATAAGTTCCGGGCGCCAGGAAGCCGAGTGTAATTTCCTCTGTTCCTGCAGGTTTTACGGCACGGTACACGGGGGCGTCAGAGGCGTTGAGCAGCTCAACCACCACCTGAAGGCTGTCTGTGCGTGGCAGCTCCACTTTCAGGTTGGAATAATCCTCCAACTGTGCTGTCTTGATGCGCTGGGAGAACGGTTTATTGGGGATGTCTGGGTAAACCGAAATGCTGGCAGCACTGTCTATGCTCACCCTGTAATCCATTCCGGGAGTCCAGTTGGCCCGCAGAAGCCGCTGAAGGGCAGTGGCCGTGCTGTCCGGAGAGAGGGTATAAGGAACTGGTGTCCAGACGCTGTCAACCTCCATTTCCAGGCGGATTTTCTGCTCAAGGCTGTCGGCCCACGGCAGGGAACTCTGGAGTACCATGGGGCGATTGAGCTCCTGACGGCTCCCCAGAATACGAATATCAACATATTCCTGGAGCGGGTCAGGCCCCCAGATAGTATCCCCGCTTATGCTGTCAAGGGAATACTGACGCTGCGGTATCTCGTTTTTCTTTCTCTTGGGTTCCTTATAAAAGAAACGCAAGGTATCTGATTTCCATACAGGATTTTCCAGTGAGTCAGTTCCGATATACGACAGTGCCAGCCGCAATGAATCTGCCGCAAGTACCTCAGGGTCAGTAATCCACACTTTCAGGGAGTCTGAGTGTGGAGAAACCTGCATCACACCCCATTCCTGAACAGGGCGTCCAATCCCGGGAGCTCCGGAAGCAATGGTGAGCCGCGGAACACTGTCAGCGCGGGCTCCCATTTCAATGTTCAGGGTCTTGCGCGTCGAGCGGCCGTAACCCTGAACGTATTGAGCTTTGTAATTTTCATTGAACCAGGTGAGCAACAGATCGTTGGGAAGGTATCGTAATCCTGACCGGTTCACCAGTGAGTCCTCACCTCCGGATGCAAACAGAGTATCTGTCACCGTAATGTTCTCCACCGTTGGGCGTACGCGATATCCCAAAAAGGCCACATCCTCGCTCCGGTCCCAGTGATAATCACGGTTGACATCGTTTATGGCGTAGACGGAGTATTCTCCGTCAGGAAGATTGCGGATTGTGAACTGGCCATACTGATTTGTGCGGGCAATGCGCTCCAGCGGAAGGGTGGTGATGGCTGTATCTGAGGGATTGGAGTAGACTCCAACCAACATTCCCTGAGCCGGTTCCAGATTCTCTGCCGCCAGTACCACACCGCTTATGCGCAGGGTGTCAATATCCGGGCCTGTGGAAAAATCCAGGGCAAATCCATCCAGCACATTACCTTCATTGAGGTCCTTGATGGCGTCTGCAAAGTCTATGGTGTATGTGGTGTTGGGCAGCAGGGTGTCACGCAGCTCCACTGTGACGCGATGACCTCCTGCGGTGACCTGCGGGGGTGTGATCTGAGCCGGTGAAACCACCACCTTGTTGAATGCATCCTCAAGCTGGACATTTTCATCAAAGAACACGCTGATGCGTGACGGATGAACATTTAACGCTCCCGGTGCAGGATCTGAACGCACAAAAACCGGGGGTACTTCATCACGCGGACCTCCTTCAGGACGTCCCATATTGGCACAGGCAGTCAACAGAGCCAGCACCGGTGCCAGCGCCAACTTGAGTACTGTGTGCGGGCGCAGGGTACACATCGGTCAGAAATTGCGGCTGATAATGAAATCAATGAGCTGCCTGAGCTCCATTCTCTCCGGAGTATCCGGCAGTTTCTCCAGGGCGGCAAGGCCTTCCTGGCGGAGTGCATCCATGGTCCGGTAAGAACGTTGAATACCGCCGTTATCACGTGCAAAAGCCTGGAGTGTGCTTATTTCCTGTTCAGAGAGTGTTTCCTGATTCAGGAGCTGACGCATGCGCTCAGCCTCCCGGGCCGGAGCATCCTCAAGGCTGTAAAGCAGCGGCAGGGTTATCTTACCCTCGCGTAGGTCGTTACCTGTTGGTTTCCCCACAGTCTCGGAACTGAAATAATCAAAAATATCATCCCTTATCTGGAAGCAGAGTCCGAATGCCTTGGCATAATCCCGCAGGGCAGAAATCTCATTTTCAGAGGCATTGGCACAGTACCCTCCCATTATGGCACTGGAAATAAACAGTGACGCGGTCTTGTATTCAATAATCTTGAAATACTCGTCAACAGAGAGAGTATGTTTCCGGGCATTGAAAATCTGATCAATTTCTCCCAGGGAAAGCTGGCGGCCGAGCAGGCACAGGGCGTCCACAATCCTGATATCGCCGGTTGAAATGGCCTGCTGCATGGCAGAGGAGGTGAAGAAGTCACCCACCAGTACTGCTATATGGTTATCCCATACCGCGTTGATGGTTGGAACACCGCGCCGCTGAGGTGAATTGTCCACCACATCATCATGAATGAGTGATGCGTTGTGGAGCAGCTCAACGGCTGCTGCTGAGGAGATTACGCGCTCATCCACAGGAATGAACATCTTGGCGCACAACATCAGCAGAAGCGGACGCAGTTGTTTTCCCTTGGTGCGTAATTGTGCGGCAACTACTCTGGACATCAGGGTGTTGTTGCTGGCCAGCTGCTGAGCTATCCGCTCGTTAAGCAGCTGCAGTTCATGCGCATGTGCGCTGTGGAATGACTCAAGGGAAATCATCTGAGGCTGAAATATCTCCGCAAAGTTACGTAAATCCCTCCAATTCCACAAATATTAATCATCATGACTCAAATAAGTTTATCAGGTGGGGGAGGAGGGTGGCTGGGGAAAAGCGGTTGGCGGCCGCTCGCAGTATATTGCTGCGTCCAGGAGTTCTGTGTAAATGTTCTGTCACGGCCTGTGCGGCGGCAGCGGTATCTCCATTGTGTATGAGTGAGCCGGTAACTCCATCCGTTATTATATCAGCCTGGCCCCCGCGGGAATAGCTGACGGGCCATGCCCCGGCTGCATGGCCTTCTATCAGGGTGGTGGGCAAGGTTTCATATGTTGATGTACTGAGTACCACCGCGCTGTGCCTGAAGATATCTGCCATAATCTCCGGATCTGATACCGGTCCAAGGTGAGTGTACGGCACCTTGATTTCATCAAGAGCATGCGGATTTTTCAGGGCTCCCACCAGTACAGGGTGTGCCTCGCTCACCGGAAGCTCATTCATTACACGTATGGCATCAGGCAGCCCTTTCACAGGGTCATCAAGCCGGGCTGCGCACATCAGCACCAGAGCCTTATCCTCCGGAAGTCCCAGTTCCCTGCGGCTGTGCGCCGGCTCACCTTCAAATGCTTTCAAATCAAGAATATTGGGAAGCGTTTCCACCCTGCATTCACGCATAAGCGTACTACTCAGACAGCGCTCTTTCAGCCAGTTACTGACGGCAATGAAAGTAATCGGGACGTCATGGTAAAGCTTATGCTTCTGTTGCCACACACTTGTTGTCAATGACTGACAGAATGAATTCTGAGGTAAGAGCGGACATCTGTGACAGCCCTGCGGATCAAGCCACTGGGTACAGTCACCTGTATGATGGCACAGGGCGGTGGCGTTCCACATATCGTGCATGATCCACAGAATCTTCTTTCCGGCAGCCGCCATGGCCCGGATGCTCCTCAGGGATACAAAGCCCTGATTTACCCACCCGAGGATTACTACATCTGCAGCCTTTACAAGCGGGTGATTTTCCACAGGTACACCGTCACCGCCGGTTGAAATGGAAAAGAGTGATTTGCGGCTCAGACCGTTATGGAGAAAGATATTTGCGTGCTCCATCAAGAAGGGCACCCTGGAAGCCATCCCCTCATAACGGTGTACAAAAGGCTCGTCGGTACCCTTGCGGAGCACCAGCATTGAAGCCTCAAATCCGTATTCATTAAGGGCAAGTGTAAGTCGGCGGGTGACCACAGCCGCACCGCCGTGACAGTCAGAATTGCTCAGCAGAACAATTTTCATTTGCGGTGAAGTTTACGTGCCAGTGGCCCGAGGAGTTCAAGGGGGCTGATGCGTTCAACCATCATCACCACAGCCACATATCCAACCAGGAGTAGCCCGCGGCATACGGCCAGGAGCCAGTCCGGCAAACCTGCCGCCGGCAGGAGCCATACCCCAAGGCTGTACCACACCGCGCACAGCAGGCAGTAAAAACCTATGCGCCCCATTGGATAACCCACAGGGAACTTACGTGCGCCTATAAAGTAACTGAGCAGCATCATGGTGCCGTAAGAGCAGAACGCGCCGATGGCGCACCCCATGTAACCGATTCTGGGAACAAGGATGATATTGAGAATTACCGTGATGGCACAGCCTATCAGGGAGAACCACATGCCCCAGACGGTTCGGTCCGTCAGTTTGTACCACAGGGAAAGGTTGAAGAAGATACCGAAGAAGAGCTCCGCCAGCATTACGATGGGTACAACCTTCAGGCCGCTGAAATAACGCGGAGAGATAAAGTACTTGATCACACCCAGATAGAACATCACGCCCAGGAAGATAAAGAGGGCGAAGATGATGAAATACTTCATGGCGTCTCGGTAAGCCTGCATGCGGTTTTCTCCGTCCTCCTTGCTGCGTGCAAATATGAACGGCTCATAAGCAAAGCGGAATGCCTGCAGGAACACCAACAGGATAACGGCAATCTTATAGTTGGCACCGTAAATACCGAGGCCGTACATTGCCTCCTGCGGGTCAGTAACCAGGATGGGGTACAGAATCTTGTCAATGGTCTGGTTCATAATGCCGGCCACACCCAGAACCAGCAGCGGCAGGGAGTAAATCATTATCCGGCGCCATAAAACCGGATTGAACTGCCAGCGGAAGCCTGTAATGTCAGGAATCATCAGCACCAGACTCACCGCGGAGGCAATCAGGTTTGACAGGAAGATATATCCTATTCCGAACTCGGGACGGTAAAACCAGCTCACAGTGCCGGGAGCGTGTTCCATCAGGCGGGGGCACAGAAGGATGAAGAAGAGATTGAGTCCGATATTGACCCCGATGTTGACAAGCTTGAGCACGGCAAAACGCCACGGACGCTTGCGGAAACGCAGCCAGCAGAACGGTACGGACAGGAAAGTGTCAATGGCCACACACACGGCCATCATTCCTATGTACGATTCATGTCCGGCACATTCAAGGGCGGCAGAAACAGGTTTGAGAGCCAACAGCACCCCAACGGCAAAAACACTGGAACTCACCGTCAGGGAAATCATGCAGGTGGAGTAAACCAGATACGGGTCCTTCCATTTCTCGTGATTGGCAAAGCGGAAAAAGCCGGTTTCCAGGCCGTAAGTGAGAATGACCATCACCAGGGCAACAACGGAGTAAATATATGTTACCACACCGTACTCCGCCACAGGGAACATGATGGTGTACAGCGGCACAAGCATCCAGTTCAGGAAGCGCCCCACAATGGAGCTGATGCCGTAAACTGCCGTGTCTTTAACCAGGCTTTTTATTCCTGCCATGATGATGCGTCTGTCTTGATTACTTTAAACCGGCCGGTTTCTGACCGTATTTGAGGCGTGAGGACACGTCAACATACTTGGTAACCCAGATTGCGGTGAGCATGTACACCCCGCTCAGAACCCACAGCATGATGTAAGGGTGGGCGTTTTCTGCAATTATGGCGGAGTTACTGTTAATGCGGATGAATCCTTCCACACCCCATGTGCTGGGGATCAGGTTTCCAATCCAGTACCATATGCGGGGCATGGCGTAACGGGGCCAGGTAAGGCCGCTCAGGAACAGCCATACAACTGAGGTGGAAACCAGGATGAGGAATGCGCTCTCACGCTCTTTGGCCACAAGAATCAGCGTCTGACCCATAAAGGCACTTGCCAGAAGCAGTGGCATGATGAACACCAGGTACTGGACCGGGTCTCCGTAATGAGGCAGACTGAACATTTCAGGTACAATGCGCAGACAGTACAGGGTCATGGCAATGTAAATGACAAAGTAACAGAGAGTTCTGCCCCACACAGTGGCGGCCGCTCCCGCTCCGGGGACAGCCTCCGGGTCAATGCCTCCGTTACGGCGCCGGCGTTCACGGGCCGTACCGCCCAGTAGCATGATGCCCAACATCATACTCTGCTGAAGGATAATCACCACAATTCCGGGAATGACAAAGGAGGCGAATCCCTGTTCCACATCGCCCAAAAAGTTACTCTGACTTTCAATGGGCATTGCGGAGGCGCCTGTGAGGCTTTCCAGACCGGCCTCGGAAATTTTTGAGGCGGCAATGTCACCGCAGATCTTTATCTGCACGTCAGAGAGGGCAGCCACCAGGGCGCGGTAACGCAGCAGCAGACTCATGTCAGCGTAAAATTCCACGTTGGTCTGCTCTCCGCGTGCAATCCTGCGCGCGTAGTCCGCCGGAATATGCATCACTCCGAACACCTTGGTCTCAGCCATCAGGGCTTCAGCCTCGGGCATATCGTTGCAGTAATCATAAATCAGGATGGTGGGAGAGGCAGAAACCGTGCGCACCAGCTCTCGGCTCTCAGGAGTGCGGCTCAGGTCCACAACGGCCACAGGCAGCTGACGGACTACTTCCGTATTATAAATCAGTGTGTAAATCACCGGATACATCAACGGAAGCAGCAGAAAGAAAATCAGCGCTCCCATGTCTGTACGGATGAGCTTGAATTCCTGTGCGAACACTGCCGCCACATTGCCGAACCAGCGGCCTATGCTTTTGAAAATACTCATGGTGTCAGGGAACATAAACAGGGTTCAACAATGCCTTCTTGAGGCGTCCGCACAGCAGGGCGCCAAGAAGCGGGAAAAGCGCCAGGGCTGTCAGAAGCCAGCGGGAGTACCAGATGTCCACACCGTTCAGGGCGTTATTGATATAGAACAGGTACCAGTAACGCATCGGAGAGGTGTAACTGAAAATGGCTATGGCTCCGTACATGCTCTGAACCGGCAGGGAGAAGCCCGCAAAGGAGTACGTGAGCACTCCGTACAGGGCCGCTACACTGTACGCCAGGCGCGGATTGGGCAGCAGGCAGCAGATGAACAGCGCAAAACTCTGTGTGGCTATAATCAGCAGAAGGGTGGCAAAAAGCATCCACCACAGGGAGCCGTTCAGAGGAAAATGGCACCAGCCAAAGTAAATTCCCAGTATGCAAAGACCCACCAGGCAGTAAAGCACCGTGTGGGGCAGCATCTTGCTCAGCAGCGCCGTACTCATGCGGCCGCCGCAGGTCTGAAGCCACTGCCGTGATGTGCCCTGCTTGATTTCTCCAACAATGGCAAATATTGTCATCAGCATTATCATCAGCGCAAAGGTTGCCGTGGAGAAAGACGGGGACATATAATATGAATAATTCAGCCAGGGATTATTGAGCGGATTGAGATCAATTACCACAGGCTGTATCATGGCCGCAACTCCCTCCGGATCAGCGCCCAGGCTGATAAGAGTGTTACGCACCATTCCGGCGCTGGTGGTCACGGCCACAGTCTTGAGGCCCTTGAACGCCAGGGTACCCGGGACAAAGTAAGTCATGTTGGTGTAATACTCCAGGGTGGGAGTACGTCCGCCCAGGGCATCACTCTGGAAATTGGCCGGGATGACAAAGAAGCCATACACCTCACCCCTGCGCACCATGTCCATGGCCGCCGTAAAACTCTCCGCATCGGCGCGGGCGTCCACCAGCTGCTGGGTATTGAGGGTGCGCGTTACCTGGCGGGACATCTCAGAATGGTCCAGATCAACTATTGCGGTGGGGATTTGCTGCGGCAATCCCTCTCCGAGCAGGCTCACAAAGAACAGCACCACGGTAATAGGGATCAGTACCATGCCCACAATGTACATCTTCCGGGCACACATGCGGTTTAATTCACGCCGCACGCCTGCCATAAAACCGGTCTGTCTCATCTTTCGGATTGTTATCTGTCCGGCTGCCGGGATTATTGAACCACGTGATTATAAATGGCTGACATGCCGGGACGCAGACCCGGTACATCCTCTGTGGGACGTGCTTTTATCTGGAATGTACGGCTGTCATAGCTGCCTGTGCTCTTGGTGGAGCGCCATGTGGCATATGTTCCCATGTCACGGATATAATAAACTTCCACCTCCACGTCACGGTGTCCCAGCGCGGGAATCATCACATTTATCCGCGCGCCCAGGGGCAGATCCTGGAGCAGTTCCTCACGTACATTGAAAGTCACCCAGCGGCGGTCCATGCGCAGCAGGCTCATGATGGGAGCGCCGAGGCTGACAAGCTCACCCTCCTGCGGGTAAACCTGGTCAATGGTGCCGTCAAAAGGAGCTGTCAGATAAGCGTCTGCCATCACGGCTTCAACCTGGTCCACTGAGCCGTCAGCTGCGTCAACAATGGCAGCGGCGGTCTGGCGGTCCTCAGCCTGCGCACCGGCCTGTGCCAGAGCCAGCTGGGACTGGGCTGCCGCATGGGCTGCAACGGCTGCGTCATAAGCGGCACGTGCCTCATCGCGCTTCTGTTCTGTCACCACGCCCTCATTGTAAAGGTTCTCCATGCGCTGGTAAGTGCGCTCGGTGATGGTGACGGCAGCCTGTGCCTGTGCCACAATATCCTGGGCAGCCTGCACAATCTGAATGCGTGTGCCGGCGTCAATCTTGCGGTTCTGGGCGGCGGCTGCCTCACGCATGGCCTCGGCCTGAACCAGCTGAGCCTCAACAACGGCACTGTGGATATGCACCAGGGTATCACCGGCGTGAACTGTATCGCCTTCCTGAACATAGAATTCCATCACGCGGCCGGGCATCTTGCCGGAGATTCGCACTGAAGTGCCTTCCACCTGACCCTCTATGAATTTTTCAGGGCGGTTCAGGAACACAAAACCTATCACGGCAATGACGGCTATCGCCACCACTATCACTGCCATGGTTAATAGGAGGCTACGGGAGGCCTTCTGCTGCTGTTGGGTATTATCTTGAGTGGACATGGTTGAGTATTGGTGTTTTATATTTTTATACGTAATGAATTATCTGTAAAGAGTTCCCAGGGCCTTGCTCAGGTAAGTCTGGCAGAGCTGCACGTCTATCATGGCGTCAATCTGCTCTGAGTGTGCCTTGAGCCATGCGGTCTGAGCTGCCATTACCAGGTCAACGGTTGTGACGCCCTCACGGTATCCGAGGGTGGCGCAGCGCAGGTTTTCATCAGCGGCAGCAAGGTTGCTCACTGTGGTGCGGTAAGTGCTGTAAGCTTCCTGAGTCTTGAAAGCGGCCTGGCTCACCTGAAGGCTGACAAGTTCACGCGCATCCTGGAGCTGGAGGCGGCTGATGGCCTCGTCTGCCTGGGCTGCCTTGTATTTATAATAGTTTCCGCCCCAGTGCCAGATGGGGATGGTGACCATTGCGCCAACGGAGAAGGCACCTTTGAAACGCTTGCGGAAGCCGTCGTACATATTGGGGTTTGAAACCTCGTAGCTGCCCACCAGGGCAACATTTGGCAGCATCGTTGACAGGGCCACGCGCTTGAGCTGGCGCGCTGCCTCCACTCCCTGCTCCAGGGCACGCAGGTCAGGACGCCGGGCATATACGCTCTCCATATCATAACCGCCCTCAGGCTCTATGCCTTCAGCGGGAATGGGAGTGCGCGCACCCTCATCGGCAAGGGTAAAAACTGTATTGACCGGCAGACCGCACACCTGTGCCAGGACCATACGGCTCAGCGTGAGGCCGTTCCGCACTTTGAGCAGGTCAACATTGGCTGAATTGAGGCTTACGTCCACACTGAGCACATCTGCGCGGGTGGCCACACCCTGCTCGTAAGCCAGCCTTACGTTGCGGTTCAGGGAGTCCAGCAGATTCACATAACTTTCTGCCAGCTCCTGTTTTGCTTTCAGGGAAACCACCATCCAGTAAGCCGCGTCCACAGCGTAAATCACATTTTCCGCCTCGGCAGTCTGCAGCTCACGGGCCGCACGCTCACCGGCTTTGGCCAGGGCGTTCATGGCCACAATCTTTCCGCCCATGTAAACAGGCTGTGTCAGGGTGACGGCTCCGAAGAAAACATTATGAATATCATAAGTCATTGCCTCCTTGGGAATAAGGGCAATCTGCTCCGGAATATACTGGCCGTCAGGACCTTTTATGGGTTCACCAGTCTGCGGGTTCTTGAGCAGGTTGAACTGGTAAGACATGGTGGTAGGGTCAAAATTCTTGACCGGCAGCATCTGGTCTGAGCTGAAAATGCTTAATTTCCGCTGGTTATACATATAACCGCCGGCAAAGTCAATTCCGGGCAGATAAGCGGCAAAAGCCTCTCTGGACTGGCTCTGGGCGCGGCCAACACGTGCACGGGCCATCATCAGCTGCCTGTTGTTGGTCAGGGCCATGGCACGGCAGGAATCAAGGGGGATGATACCCGGAAGCACAACTGTATTTTCCACCGGACCGAGTATTTCACCCTGTCCCTGGGCGCGGGCTGTGATGGCGCCGCTTATAAATAGTAAGGCTATGAGACTGCTTTTGGCTGCTTTGTATAGGGCTTTCAGCTTCATGGACGGTTAGTAACTAAGGTATGGTTAATGTTTTCTGATGCAAAGTTATAAAATAAAACTAAATTTCACCCCAGCCCCAGCCCAAAAACACACAAAAAAGAGGATACACCGTATATTTGGTGCATCCTTTGAGATGATACTATACCATGTGGGAGGGCTTTAAATATTATCAGCAGCCCTGCGGATACGGTCAGACAGATCGCACAGAGCTCCTTTGAGTTGCTGAGCTTCTTCCTGGGTAAATCCACCGGGGCCTCCGTTTCCGTCAATGCCATCAAGTTTATGATATAGCCATGAACTTGATTTGCCGAAATAAGTTCGTGCTATCTCACGCCAGGATATGGCAATAAGTATATCGGACATCTTTTGCTTAACATCCGTAAGAATTGCTTTTTGTTGGATTACAGTTTCCATATTTTTTCTTTTTTTATTTTCCCCCTGATGGAGAGAGGGCCGGTTATTAGGGTAAATCAGTCAGTTCATCAACAAGTTGCTGGATGTAATAGAGTAATTGAGGATAGCCGTTCGGAAAACTTTTTCGGTAATTCCGGATTGCTCTTATAAGCTCATCCTCTTTTTCTGACAGTCTGATTCTTTCTTTTCTTCTTTTCATGGCAGCAGCTTGTTATATTTGATTTTACAAAACTACTACGAAATTTCGTATTAAACAAATATTGAAATAAAAAAGATTGCAAATAATTGAATTTTTTCAAAAAAAAGAAGTGTGCCGAAAATGCGGCACACTTCTTTAAGTTAGGTTTTAAGAGAATCAGAGCTGGGGGCCGGCGGCTACGAGTGCCTTGCCGGCTGCGTTGTTCTCGTATTTCTTGAAGTTCTTGATGAAGCGTTCAGCCAGGTCTTTGGCTTTGGCGTACCATTCTTCAGGATTTGCGTAAGTATCGCGGGGATCGAGAATCTTGGGATCAACGCCGGGGAGTTCTGTGGGAATCTCAAAGTCAAAGATGGGCAGGGTCTTGGTGGGAGCCTTCAGGATTGCACCGTCAAGGATGGCGTCAATGATGCCGCGGGTATCCTTGATGGAGATACGCTTGCCGGTTCCGTTCCAGCCGG
>CAZNBD010000026.1:0-24338 GCA_964571405.1 uncultured Bacteroides sp.
TTCGGCACCGCCCACCGCAAACACGCCTCAACCGCCGTTATCGCCGACTACTTCGCTGACGAAGACAAGATGCTTGGCTATCTGATGGAAAAAGAAGTGCAGGCTGTCGACAAAATCCTCAGCGACATCAAGCGCCCCTTCACCGCCATCATGGGTGGTTCGAAAGTTTCCACTAAGATCGGCATCATCGAGAACCTGATGGACAAGGTTGACAACCTCATTCTCTGCGGCGGCATGACTTATACATTTGCCAAAGCTATGGGAGGCAAAATCGGTAACTCAATCTGTGAGGAAGACAAGCTCCAGCTCGCTCTTGACATTATGGCAAAGGCCAAGGCCAAGGGTGTTAACCTGGTTCTGGGTACAGACTGTGTGGCCGGTGACGCTTTCAGCAACGATGCCAAGACCATGGTTTGCTCCGTAATGGATATTCCTGAAGGTTGGGAAGGCATGGATGCAGGTCCTGATACCCGCAAGCTCTTTGCCGATACAATTGAAGGCTCCAAGACCATCCTCTGGAACGGTCCCGCAGGTGTGTTTGAATTTGACAACTTCACCGCAGGCAGCCGTGCCATTGCTGACGCCATTGTAAAAGCCACCAAGGACGGCGCTTTCTCGCTCGTCGGTGGCGGCGACTCTGTGGCTTGTGTAAACAAGTTCGGTCTCGCTGATGAAGTATCATATGTATCAACCGGTGGTGGCGCCCTCCTGGAAGCCATTGAAGGTAAAGTTCTCCCCGGCGTTGCTGCCGTTCAGGGATAATTGATTATCTGAAACTGCATAATTAAGTAAATATCAAAAAGGGGAACCGGTGCGCTGAGTACCTGTTCCCTTTTTTCTTTAATAATATGGAAAACACAGAGTTCTGGGAATTTATAAATTCACACATCAAGGATGATCCGGCAGCCCTGAGGCTGAAATTTGCGGGGAAGTCAGCACATTTTGATTTACCCCTTGCCATCTTACAGATTGAATGCCGGCGTAAATATGCCGGAAAATTATCCCGTACTCTGGAGAAATTTCCTCACTTCATTTTCCCCACAGCCCTGTCCGGTGAACAGTGCAGCTCAGATGCACTGGCCGCCTGGCATGCCTCTCTGATAAAAGAAGGAAGCGCAGGCGCTGACCTCACTGCCGGCCTGGGTATTGACGCAATGCACACAGCCGCACGTGCATCCTCCTTGACAGCCATTGAGCGCTCTCAGGAACTGGCTGATATTCTGAAATATAATTCTGAGGGACTGGGACTTAATAATCTCACGTGCATTTGTGATGACTGCAGGGAAATGGTTAAGAAGTGGGCAGCGGAAGGCAAACACTTTGACTTCATCTTTATTGACCCGGCCCGCAGAGGTTCACAGGGAGAAAGACTCTTTGACCTCAAGGACTGTGAGCCTTCTGTACCGGAAATGTTTGATGATATAAGAAAGATTTGTAATCTTCTTATAATCAAGACATCGCCAATGCTTGACATGAGTGCCGTCACTCAGGCCTTACCCGTGCGTCCTGTCAGTGTAACTGCACTTGGCACTCCCACAGAGTGCAAGGAACTTGTAATAGTCACTGATATCTCCAATGAGCCACAGGAAACTGAATTCAAGGCTGTTACAATCAGCGGTGATAATGTTAATGAATTCTCATTTACACGCATCAGTGAAGCAGAAGCGCCTTTCCCTGCTCCGGATTCTGACATCAAGGCCGGAGACTTTGTTTATGAGCCTTATCCCGCTGTAATGAAAGCGGGAGGTCTCAAAATTTTGGCTCAGAAGTTTTGGCTGCAGGGATTTGCGCCTAACACACGCCTCCTTTTCAGCACTGAAAGAAAGGACGGTTTTCCCGGTAAAGCGCTTGAAGTTCTTGACGTTTATCCATATGCCTCCTCTGTTATCAAAAGATTTTCACGCACTTACCCTCAGGCGCAGGTTGCAGTCAGAAACTTTGATATATCCGCAGAAGACCTCAGGCGCCGCCTTGGTGTCAGAGAGGGGCAGAAAGCGGTCAGGGTGTTCGGTATAAAGGATTACAGGAACAGGCCGCTCCTGGTGGTCACAAAGCCAAACTGAGAAGAACGGAAAATATAAACATACTCATTGCTGTCATACCCAACAGAGGATTGAGAGCAGCCCCACGCTCCTTATATAACCTGTAAGCTATTGATGCAGCCGCTCCAACGTATAGAGCCGGAGCTATAAGCCAGAAATCACTTCCGTGCATCCAGCCTGTCCTGGTAAGCGCCACTGCCGCCAGTGCATTCACCATGTACAGTATGGCCATAAAAAGAGGTGAAGTGACAGTTGCCAGAGTATGTTTTCCCACTGCCTCATCATCAGGAATATCACGGGTATTATTCACAATCAGGACATTGGCTCCCATCAGACCAATAGCTATGGAAGCCATTAGCACGTCATGATTCCAGCTCATAGACTGTACATAATACGTCAGGTTCACCGGTACTATTCCAAAAAAGAATATAACGGCCACCTCACCGAGACAGTGAGTGGAGAACGGGAACGGGCCCGCACTGTATCCTAATGCTCCAAGTCCAATTGCGGCTCCGCAGGCAATCAGCCATAATCCTCCCCAGTACGTGAGCGAGAGTCCCAAAAGTGCTGCAAGGATGAGAACTCCGAAAACGGCACGCTTCATCTGCTCCGGATTTATATCTCCCTCTGTAACACCCCGTCTGAATCCTGCACGACCGGGACGGTCCCTGCCTGATTTATAGTCAAAATACTCGTTGGCAAAATTTGATGCAATCTGACAGAGAACGGCAAAGAGAGCGCATATCACAGCCTGAGGCCAGTGGAAAACTCCATCAGAAATGGCGTAACCACATGCGCATATCACCCCGGCCAGGGAAACAGGCAGGGTGCGCAGGCGCATGGCCTCTATCCATTGTTTGAGCTTAGATAATGCCACGGAGCTGATTTATATCACTGACACCGGTACGGTTACAATATTCCTCAATTTCCGAGACAACTCTCTGTGCAGCTGCAGGATCTATAAAATTGGCTGTGCCAACCTGCACGGCTGTTGCACCCGCCATAATAAATTCCAGGGCATCACGTCCGCAGGTAATACCTCCAAGACCCACCACAGGAATTTTCACTGCCTTGGCCACCTGCCATACCATTCTGACAGCAACAGGGCGCACGGCCGGGCCGGAGAGTCCTCCGGTTACAGTGCTGAGAACCGGGCGCCGGCGTTCAACATCCACTGCCATGCCCAGCAGGGTGTTGATCAGTGAGACACTGTCTGCACCTGCATCCTCCACCGCACGGGCAATCTCGCTTATATCAGTTACATTGGGTGAAAGTTTAACCATCAGATGACCGGGCCAGGCGGCTCGCACGGCCCTGACAACCTCTCCCGCTCCACTGCAAGTGGTTCCGAAGGCCATACCTCCCTGCTTCACATTCGGGCAGGAGATATTGAGCTCAATGGCGCGGATACCCGTGCGCTCAGAAAGTCGGCCCACAGTTTCCACATAGTCCTCTGCCTTGGCGCCGGATACATTGACCAGCACCTCACATTTTAAATCCCTCAGAGTGGGATAAATCTTTTCAATGAAATACTCAACTCCCTTGTTCTGAAGCCCTACGGCATTCAACATTCCGGATGGTGTTTCAGCCATACGGGGATAAGGGTTGCCCTGACGGGGCTCCAGGGTGGTCCCTTTGACAATAATGCCGCCCAAGCTGTCAAGGTCTACAAAATCACTGTATTCATGGCCGTAACCATAAGTTCCGGACGCCGTCAGCACCGGATTTTTGAGTGTTATCTCACCCAAGGAAACATTCATCAAAGCCATGTCAGTTCCTTTATATTAAACACCGGGCCGTCTGAACATACGCAGCGGTTACCGGTGGTGGTTGGTTCAACACAGCACAGACACGCTCCGAGTCCGCACGCCATTTTATTCTCCAGAGATACTTCACATTCCACAGCAGCTGCCGCAGCGATTGCCGCAACATTCTTCATCATCGGCATTGGGCCGCAACACTGAATCAAAGTACCTTCCGCCGGATGTGAAAGGAGTGGATGGGTGGCCACTGTTCCATGATGACCGGCGGTACCGTCATCTGTGCAGATTTTCACTTCTGCCACTTCCTTAAGCTTTTCCACAAGGCTGCTGTCAGGAGCGGTTCGGCTGCCATAAAGAAGTACCGGACGCTGTCCTCGTTCATTATACTCCTTGGCCAGTTTATAAAAAGGAGCAACTCCCACTCCCCCGCCTACAAGCAGAGGTTTTTCACTGAATGAGAATCCTCTGCCGAGCGGTCCAATAACCGTCAGCTTAGTTCCCACAGGCAGTGAACACAGCACATCTGTTCCTCTGCCGGCCGGACGCACCAGCAGGGTAAGTCTTTTTTCATCGCTGTCAAAAATTGAGATGGGACGGTTGAGAAGTACATCCGCACCCGGAACGTTCACTTCAACAAACTGCCCCGGGGCCATCTCGGGAAGGGGACAGGCATTTGCTTCTGACATTTCAATCAGAGTCAGACCGTCTGTCATTTCAGTGCGGGCAGAAATGCTTAACTGGAGTATATGTTTTTTCATAAAAATAAAGCCGACACCGCTGCGGCGGTATCGGCTGTCTGTAAGTTTTAATTGGTGGCGGGAACGAGAATTGAACTCGTGACCTCCGGGTTATGAATCCGACGCTCTAACCAACTGAGCTATCCCGCCGTTTGCGAGTGCAAAGTTATACATTATTTTTTACCCTCGCAAATATTTTTTAAAGAATTTATTCAGCGTGTCCTCTGTTTTTTGAGTACCAGGGCCGTACGCGCCGGAAGATAGAGCGGCAAGCGGGCAACTCCCGCGGGTTCGTAAAGCGGGTCTGGAATGGTGAAGTGCTTGATTTTAAGGTCTATGTTGCCGAAGCCACCGAATGCCGGATCATCTGAGCTGAACACTGGTATATATGTTCCGGCCGGGGCAAGGATTCCGTAACCGTCATAACTCCGTGTGGGACTGAAGTTGAATACAAACACCAGATCACCGCGCATGAATGCCAGAACCTGGTCCGAGTCCTTCTCCCAGAGCTTGCGTACCGGCAGTGCCTGGAAATTATGTACTTTAGAGACAACTTCAATCATTTCATTGTCGAACGCCTGGAGGAAGCGGTACTTCAGATCCTGACGGTCAACAAGTTCCCACTGTCGGCGCGCGTACTTGTAACTCCATCCGTTACCCTCACGCGGAAAGTCAATCCATTCCGGATGGCCAAACTCATTGCCCATGAAGTTGAGATAACCGCCGTTGATGGTTGCAAGGGTCACAAGGCGTATCATCTTGTGGAGTGCCATTCCGCGGGCAACATCCGCATCATCATCATCCACGCTCATGTGCCAGTACATCTTGGAGTCTATCAGACGGAAAATCACAGTCTTGTCTCCCACAAGCGCCTGGTCATGACTCTCCACGTAAGAAATGGTCTTTTCATCCGCGCGCCGGTTTGTGAGCTCCCAGAATATTGAGGTGGGATGCCAGTCATCATCCTTCTTTTCCTTGAGCATCTTGATCCAGTAATCAGGAATACCCATGGCCATACGGTAATCAAAACCAATTCCACCGTCTCTGAAAGGAAGTGCCAGGCCGGGCATGCCACTCATCTCCTCAGCAATGGTTATAGCTCCGGGGTTGATGGTGTGGATGAGTTTGTTGGCCAGGGTGAGATATGTTATGGCATCTGTATCCTGGCCGCCGTCATAGTAGTCACCGTAACCGCCAAAGGCTTTTCCCAGTCCGTGGTCATAATAAAGCATTGAAGTCACACCGTCAAAACGGAATCCGTCAAAATGGTATTCCTCAAGCCAGTACTTACAGTTGGACAGCAGGAAGTGGAGTACCTCGTTCTTTCCGTAATCAAAGCAGAGTGAATCCCAGGCGGGATGATTGCGCCGTCCGGCATCCTGCGGAAAATAAAGATTATCTGAACCGTCTATGCGGCCTATTCCTTCATTCTCGTTCTTGACGGCATGGCTGTGAACTATATCCATGATTACCGCAATTCCCATCTTATGGGCTGTGTTTATCAGCTTCTTAAGATCATCCGGAGTCCCGAAGCGGGATGAAGCGGCAAAGAAGTTGCTCACATGGTAACCGAAGGATCCGTAGTACGGATGTTCCTGAATTGCCATTATCTGAATGGCTGTGTAGCCGTCGCGGGCTATACGCGGAAGGATATTCTCAGTAAATTCATTATATGTACCCACGGCTTCCTTGTCCTGCGCCATTCCTATATGACATTCATAAATAAGGAGCGGAGATACATCAGGCCGGAACTCGGAATCTGTCCAGCGGAATGCACGTTTGGGCGCATAAACCTCTGCGGAGAAGATGTATGTCTCCGGATCCTGAACCACTCGGGTGGCGTAAGCAGGTATTCGCTCACCCTGGCCGCCGTCCCAGTGAACGGACATCTTATATTTCTGGCCGTCACTGATGGCGTCTGCCGGAAAGACTCCCTCCCAGACTCCGGAAAGACCGTTATCCGCACGTTTGAGTCGGAATTCAGGCAGTTCCTTCCATCCTGAAAAATCGCCTGTCAGGTAAATGGCTGTGGCGTTGGGAGCATACTCACGGAACACCCAGCTCTTGTCCTTATTGCGGTGGAGCCCGAAAAATTTATGAGCATTGGCAAAATCCACTAATGAGCCGGATGTTGCCACCAATTCCTTTTCTTTTCTGACTGCGTCCTGATGACGTCCCGTAATGGCCTCTGCATAAGGCTCCAGCCACGGGTCGTTTTTCAAAATATTGAGAATCTTGGCCATATAAGATGAGTTTTATGTTTCTGATTAAAAGGTATAAAGTAAGTATTTTATTTACGCCCGAAGTCTGCGGGGATTTCACCCCACTCCTCCGTATTCCATTTAAGAACAGGATTGAGTATGCGGTTGTTCGCCATCCAGGCATCAGCACGTGCCAGCACATCAAGCACACGGGCTGTCCGGGGGGTACGTTCCAGGCTCGTCTTGGAGTGCCCGTGGCGTATCCAGCTCAAGGCTGTGCGGGAGTCTGAATATATGGGTGTGGTGCTGTCTCCGCGCGCTGCCAGCATGGCTGCTATATGAACTATTGCCAGATATTCACCAATATTATTGGTTCCTATCAGGGTGCCGTCTGCTCCCCGGCGGAATATTTCCACTCCGTCAATCACCCTCACGGCGCGGTATTCCATAACACCCGGATTTCCTGCGCAGGCTCCGTCCACTGCTATCGCATCAAGACGTATGCCGGGTATGGAAGTATAATCACGGGATTCCTTTACACTGCTCCGGGGATGAGTGGATAATCGCTGTGCTATTGCCCGCGCAATTCCCAGCTGTGAATCCGGGTCGCCGCGGTAAGCTTCTACGGCCTCCTCCTTGGTCTCGTAGCTCTTGTATTTTGCCCCCGGATAGTTCTTTATCTGGAGCTGGCAATCAGTCCAGTTATCAAAAACTCCGGTGGACGCCCCCACCCAGACTGTATAATATTTTTTCTTCTTGCGGGCCATATTTTATATAAGTCCTCAGGTGAACTGTATGAACAGATTGAGATCCATTCCCCTTATTCCCAGCATGGCAGCTGCCCGGGGACTGACGCACTGTCCCAGGAAGGTAACTGCTGAGCGTCTCAGCCCTGCATTGAGCTTGAGAGCGTTGGTTACTCCTTCACAGACCAGGATGCCGTCAAGCATGGTGGCAAATGTATTGCTCAGTGCCATGGCCATGGTACGCGGTACTGCATTTCCCGCATTGATGTAACACAGGCGTGTGGGTTCTGTAGGCTCATTATAACCGGCGGTTGCCAGGTCAAGATTAACCTGCTGCATGGCCGGGAAAAATGTTCCGGGTTCTGAGGTGAGGTCAAATGCTATCACACCGCGTTTCATCAGGCGCATCCGCTCTGTATCTATGGTGCACTGTGTACTCTGTGTGTCAGTCGCCACCACAACATCTGCCGTGGAAAGGGCTGTATTATAGACCTTGGGGTGAACGGAGGAGCCGACTACTCCCGGGCCGAGGACATCAAGGGCATGACGCAGGCGGTAAGTATTGTTATCAAACATCCTCACCACGGCACCGAGTCCCACTGCTGTACGTGCTGCCGCTACCGCCGCCACGCCGCTTCCAATTATCATCACCTCACAGGGTACCACACCTGCCACTCCTCCCAACAGGATACCTTTGCCGTGCACGGAGTCTGCAAGCAGGGAGGAGGCCACAGACATGGCTGCGCGTCCATCAATCTCATGGATTATATCTGCAAACGGCCGCCGCCCGGATTCATCGGCAATCTGGGCCAGGTCAAGTGTGATTATCTTGCGTTCCAGGAGCACCTTGAGTACCGGCACGTCTTTTGCCGCCAGATGTTCATAAGTCAGAAACAGACAACCCCGCCGGAGCGCCTTTGCATCCTTCAGGGTGAGGTCTGAAAGATAGATAACTATGTCACAGGCCAGAGCCTGGGCGCGGTCACATATCTCCACCCCGCGGGCTGTGTAAGCCTCATCCTTATAATGAATACCCTCCGCGGCACCTTTCTGCATCAGCACCCTGAACCCGCGTTCCACAAGCAGGGACGCGCCCTCCGGTGTCAGCGGAAAACGGTGATCCAGGATATTGGAAGTTGCCGGAAGGCCTATCGTTCCGGACTTGGGTGCGGTGTCCGTAAACATGGGCTGCTCCATCGGGGTGGGTCGCGGATTGGTCATGGATTGGTGGTCAAGGGTTTGAGTAATTCAATAAAGCGGGAAACAGTTTGCGTGATTTCCTGCTCGTTATCTAAGTATGTGCCGTCAAATCTCTCATGTGCTCTGCCGTAAGCCTCCGCCCTTGCAGACATCAGCTCATCCACCCGGTCACCAAGTGCCTCGGCATCTGAGTGAACATCGGACAGCAGGGGCCGCTGGGCAGCCGGAGCCTCCATCAGGCGGCGGATTATTCGGCCGCGGTCTGCTGTTATCCAGATTACGGTTCCGGTACTGAGCATCAGCTCCATATTCTCATCTCTGCAGGGTGTACCGCCGCCGCAGGCAATTATGGCAGGAGTTTTACTCAAACTCCGCAGTGCTTCATGCTCGGCCCGGCGGAATAATTCCTGCTTACCGCTGCGGAAAGTTTCAGGGATAGATGCTCCCGTCCTCTTCTCTGCCTCTGCATCCAGGTCTATGAAGGGCAACCCTGAGAGCGCAGATACTGCGCGTCCCAGGGTACTCTTTCCACATCCCATGAATCCTATGAGATAGACAGGACGGTTAAGTGTCACTTTTTGGTCAGATCTTGCTTGAGGAGGTCTCTGATTTCTGTAAGCAGTACTTCTTCCTTGGTGGGTTCGGGATCTGCGGCGGCTTCAGCCTCGGCGGCCACTTCAGCTGCCTTGTCGCGGCGCAGGTTGCTGATGAACTTGATGGCCACAAAGATACAGAAGGCAATGATCAGGAAGTCTACAATGGTCTGTACAAATGCACCCCAGGTGATAGCCACTTCCGGTGTGATTACCTCGGTGCCGTCCATGACTGCTTTCTGGATCACAAACTTATACTCTGAGAAGTTGGTACCGCCGGTAAGAACGCCAACCACCGGCATGATGATATCATTTACCAGGGAGGTTACAATTTTACCGAAAGCTGCGCCGATGATTACACCGACTGCCATGTCAACTACATTGCCTTTCATGGCAAATTCCTTGAAATCAGAAAAGAACTTTTTCATAAGAAAGATTTGAAAATTCAATAATTAATGGCACCTGTGATGTGATGCCTGAACTCGTCTGCAAATATAACAATACTTTCCGGTTTTTTGTTTGACCGGATGGAAAAAATGTTTTGTTCCGTCACTTTTTTTATGTACCTTTGTACGCGTTTAAACCGGGCGGTGTTGCCTGTAAATAGGCGCTAAACATAAAATACATACCATGATCACAAAATTAAATCAAATTGTGGAGGCTGCGCGTGAGCGCGGACGCCGTAGACTTGCCGTTGCTTACGGCCAGGACTCACACACCCTGAAAGCCGTGGCTGAGGCCATGGATAAGGGACTGGTGGAACCTATTATTTACGGTGACAGGGAGATCATCATCAGAGAGCTCAGAGCCCTGGATGTAAATCCTTATGACTTTACCATCATCAATGAACCTTCTGACGTGAAATGCGTCCGTATGGCCGTAGCCGCCGTGGCTGACGGTGAAGCTGATGTGCTTATGAAAGGCCTTGTCTCCACTGACAAGTACATGCGTGGAATTTTGGACAAGGAAGCAGGGCTCTTCCCGCCCAAAGGCACCCTGAGCCATGTATCCGTGGTGGAAATCCCCGGATATCCCCGGCTGCTCACCATTGCCGACGTGGCTGTGATTCCCGCTCCGGACTTCAAGCAGAAGACCATTCTCATCAAATATCTTGCTCAAGTGGCCGGCACTCTGGGAATTGAGAACCCTAAGATTGCCTGCATAGCTCCCTCTGAGCAGGTTCTTCCTTCCGTTCCTTCATCCACTGAAGGCGCCATTCTGGCCAAGATGGGTGACCGCGGTCAGTTAGGAAATGTTACCGTTGATGGCCCCCTTTCACTTGATGTGGCTCTCTGGCCGGAAGTGGCTGAAGAAAAGAAAGTCAAGGGCAGCTCTGTGGCCGGTAAGGCGGACTGTCTCCTTTTCCCAAATATTGAAAGCGGAAATGTTTTCTTCAAGAGCGCAACTCACATGGCAGGTGCGGAAATCGCCGCAATGGTAGTCGGCACCAAGGTTCCATGTGTACTCACCTCACGCGGTGACACCCCCGCAACCAAGTTATATTCTATTGCCTTAGCCTGCTTAAGTTATAAGATATGAGTCACAGAATTCTTGCCATCAATCCCGGCTCTACCTCTACTAAAATTGGAGTTTTTGACGATGACAAACAGGTTTTTGTAACATCCATCCCCCATACTCCTGAAGAACTTAAGCAATTTCATAATGTCATAGACCAGTTTTACTGGCGCAAGGACCTCGTCAAACAGGCTCTTGCCAAGGAAGGCATTCCCCTCAAAAGCATTGATGCCATAATAGGGCGAGGTGGTCTTATCAGCCCCGTGGAAAGCGGAATTTATGAGGTCAATGCAGACCTTGTCCATGACCTGCTCCATCCGCGCGTGCAGCATGCCTCAAATTTGGGAGGCCTCATTGCCAAACACATAGGTGACGAAATAGGTGTCCGCTCCTTCATTGCTGACCCTGTAGTGGTGGATGAGATGGCACCGTATGCACGGTTGAGCGGCCTGCCGGAACTTCCACGTGAAAGCATTTTCCATGCCCTGAACCAGAAGGCCATGGCTCGCCTGTACGCCAAGGAGACCGGGAATGAATATGAGAAACTCAACCTGATTGTCTGCCACATGGGCGGCGGAATAACAGTCAGCGCACACCGTAACGGAAAGGTAATTGACACCACCAACGCCCTTGACGGCTGCGGACCCTTCTCTCCGGAACGCTCCGGATCCTTACCTCCGGGCCCACTGATCCGCCTCTGTTTCTCAGGAAAATACACAGAGCGTCAGCTCATCAACATGGTTCATGGAAAAGGCGGACTGTATGCCCACTTGGGAACCACATCCGTACCGGAAATCCTTGACCGCATAGACCGGGGCGACCTCCATGCCATGCTCGTACTCCGTGCCATGGTATATACAGTTGCCAAGGAAATCGGAGCCATGGCCATCGCCCTCAAGGGAGATGTAGACGCCATCATCATAACTGGAGGAATGGCACACAGCAAACGAGTCACAGACTTTGTGGCAGAACACGTATCATTCATCGCACCCATATTCGTTTACCCCGGCGAGAATGAGCTCAAGGCACTTGCTTCCAACGCATTGGCCGCAATCAACGGAGAGCGCGTAGCCATCCAGTACGTCCACCAGGACTCCGAGGACCCCTCACAGATCAACGACACATCCAAACCCTCCAAACTCCGCGACTGGCTCCGCGCCGCCCTCCCCCTCAAAACAGACGCCATCCCCATGACCGCCATCCGCCAATACCTCCGCCGCCTCTCCATCAACAAAAAGTAACCCCAACATTCACAGCGCCTCATCTGCGCGCCTCAACCTGAGATTGGATTAGGTTGATGGCGAAGTCAAGGATGGTGTCGTGGCCAGTGAGGGCTTCTTCGGGGTTCATGTCTACTTTGCAGCCGCGGGTGGGTTCTATGCCGAATTCGGTCAGGTTCATGTATTTATCGTACATGGGTACGGCTGAGAAGCGGACTGCCCAGCCGCAGGGTATCTCGCTGGTAAAGGGCATTCCGCAACCGCCGCCGGTGCGGTCTCCAACTATGGCCACATGCGGCAGGTATTTCATTATTGACACAAAGTCATTTGCGGCACTGTACGTACTTCTGTTGGTCAGGATGACCACAGGTTTCAACCAGCGTACGTGCTGCTCCGCGGGGTCTATGTTATACGCATACGGCTCTGAAAAATCATCATGGCCCGGACCGGTTTTATGACAGATATATCCGGCCAGGATGGGTTCCGAGATAAAGTGGGCCACCAATTTCTCAACATTTGTCACCTCACCTCCTCCGTTGTCACGGATGTCAATGATAAGACCGTCAGCGTCTTTCATGCTGTAAAGCATGTTGTCAACAAATACATCTGAGAAGCCGGATGAGAAAGTTGAATATCTCATGTATCCCACATTGGGCTCAGTGAGATACTTGTATATCATCCCACCGCCGCTGTGATAATCAAAGTCAAGGTAATACTGCTGAACGAGACGGAGGTCAAAGTTCTGAGGATAATCTGTCCACCATTTTCTGTAATAAGACACATCAAACCAGGAAATTAAGTTTGTGTGCCCATCCTGAAGCTCATCCAGCATTGCTGCGCAGTGCGCAAAGAGCTGTTCAGCCTTCCAGTCCGGCTGAATCTCAGAACGGTAACGTATCCTGATTGCCTCCCAGTCTATATTCTTATACTCAAAAAAGCAGTAATGCTCATCAATGATTGTCCAGAGGGCGTCAAAATTCCCGTAAAGGTCGTTATCCCACGTTTCCACAGTGTGGCAGCCGGACAGGGACAGGAGCGAGGAAAGCGCCAGTGCAAAGCTTATGGCAATATTCTTAAGTTTTTTCATCTCAGTACAAAGCATTTACCACACGGGCGTTGAGATTTTTGAGAGGATAAAGCGATACCCATTCACTCACAAAGCCCAGTACAAAAGTGTGGCTGACATTCCGGGTGACAATGTGAGAAGACTTGGATGAAAGCACATCCATCCGGTACCCCAGGCGTACAATTGTACCGCCGAAACGCAGGTCAGCCGTCAGCAGATTGTCAAGACTGAACCGGTTACCGGGCCAGGCCCAGTGAGCCAGATTGCGATGGTTGCCCAGGTATATCTCATAATACAGTTCTCCGTACTCAGGAGCAAAGAAAGCCCCTGTCAGCGGGAGACGGGCCTGATACCGCAGACAAACCGGCACGCGGAGTACTGATGTATTATATGCCACTGCACCCATAGCGCCCACTGTCCACGCCAGTTTGGCCGCCACCGGGTTATTGGAATTCCTCTGACTGTAAAAAGCCCCGGCGGAAAGATCTGTTGAGCCGCCGACATAGAAGCGCCATGGTCCTTGTTTCCACACACGCATCATGCCCCACCCGGCTTCCAGGCCAAAGTTCCATATGCGTGCTGTATGCGTCCCGTTAAAAGTCTCTGAGGCATAGGCCCGGACGTTCAGTTCCATTACCCATCTGCGAGGGTCAAACTTCATGGCCTGCATGCGTTCATACCCCAGGCCATATGAAAGACCGGAGTATTTGAGCGGTGAAATATAAGTTTCCGCAATGTGGGCGCGCCCAATCTCAGCCGTGTAAGCACTCAGCACCGGACGCAGTGTATATGAGCTGCTGTCCTGCGCATAAGCCATCACAGCGCATAACAGCATGATAATTAAAACTCTGAAACGTCTACTCATCTTCCTCCGGTTCAAGTTCTTCAATACTTGATACATTCGGTTCAAGTTCTTCTATACTTGATATATTATATGTTGTCAGGCGCTTACCGCGGGCCTTGAATCCTTTTACTCCAATAAATGATTCCGCATCAATCTCAGCAGGCACACGGCCCTCATCCGCAAAATGAATCAGGAAGCGAGGCTCGGGACGGTCTGTAAGCCAGAGAAGTTTTGACTTATCCGTCTCTCCCACAAAGCGCTGATGCTTGCTGCCGGCCTCAAACTTGAATCGCTTTATATATGGATACTTCTGTTCCGCATCATCAACAATGGCCGTCCAGACAGTCTCCGGGTCAAACTTTTCAATTCTGAGTACATGATCCTCATAATGGTTTGTGAGGGCAAAGTCTGTGGTATAATATTCACCGTTGGGGAGAACCACCAGAATCTTGTCATCATCAGAAAATTCACCTAACAATGTGCCACGCCCGTCATAATTGAGACGCATGACATCAAAGTCAAACCATACCTTACGGGCACCGAGTGTGGATACTCCTTTTTCTTTCAGGGAGAAGCGCTGTACATCATTCTTGGTCACAAGATTACCCTGGGCGCCGCGGCCTTTGTGGATGGCGAGCTTGGAGAAATCAACGTCAAATGAGAGTTTCTTGAGGCGGTCTTTGGGCTTGAGAGTGACGCGCACTGTCTCAGCTTCTCCATTGGGGTTGGCGGTAAACCAGACCACCCTTGTATCCGTGCGGTCTTTCACCAGGTTGTACTCCTTGTCGCGTGTCAGGCCGGTGGCCTTGAAGCGCTTCATATAATATACACCGCCCTTGCCATTCTGATAAATGACATTGTAAACGGTGCGGTCATCATTGCGTTTATAAATACCTATGTGTGTAACACCCTTGCCAACAAAGATTTTCTCATCCACGCGGGTGATTTTGTAACGACCGTCACGGTAAAAGATTATCACATCATCAATTGTGGAGCAGTTGGCAATGAACTCATCTTTTTTGAGTGCAGTTCCAATAAAGCCTTCCTCACGGTTAAAGTACAGTTTCTCACTGGCTTCAGCCACCGTGGCGGCCTCAATTGATGCAAAGCCGCGTATGGCAGTCCGGCGCGGGTAATGCTCTCCGTACCTCTCCTTCAGGGATTCAAACCAGTTGATGGTTTCGCGGTCAAGGTGAGCAAGCCGGTCAAGGATGTCGGCAATCCTTTCACGCAGTTTTTCCAGAGCCTCAGAGGCCGCAAAGGAATTGAACTTCAGGATGCGCTTCATCTTGATTTCAAGCAGCCTCAGCAGATCATCCCTTTCCGGCAGACGTTCCAGCTGAGGGTGCCAGGGCTCAAGGCGTTTGTCAATATGCATCAGTGCACTCTCCAGGTCCTGAGCCTGTTCATATTCCTTGTCCTTGTAGATTCGCTCCTCAATAAATATCTTTTCCAGTGAGGCATACATGAGCTGTTCCTTCAGCTCATCCAGCTGGACTTTCAGGTCTGCCTCAATTATCCGCCGGGTGGTATTGACACTGTGGCGGAGGACATCGCTCACCCCGATAAAGCAGGGTTTTTCATCCTGAATGACGCAGCAGTTGGGACTGATACTCATTTCGCAGTCCGTGAAAGCATAAAGAGCATCCATGGTCTTGTCTGAGGACGTTCCCGGCTGAAGGTGTACATAAATGGAGGCAACGGATGATGTGTTATTCTCAACCTTGCGTATCTTTATCTGTCCCTTCTCATTAGCCTTCAGGATGGATTCAATCAGCGAGTCCGCTGTCTTGCCGAAAGGCAGCTCGGTTATGTTGAGAGTCTTTGAATCAACTTTTTCAATCTTGGCACGCACCTTGACAGCTCCACCGCGCTTGCCGTCATTATATCTGGAAACATCAATCAAACCGCCTGTGGGAAAATCCGGCAAGAGGCTGAACTCCTCACCTTTAACATAGCTCACGGCCGCATCAAGGATTTCATTGAAGTTGTGGGGCAAAATCTTTGAAGAGAGGCCCACGGCAATGCCCTCCGATCCCTGTGCCAGCAGCAGGGGGAATTTGGCAGGCAGGGTAATCGGCTCCTTCTTACGCCCGTCATAACTTACCGTCCACGGTGTTACTTTCGGATTAAAAAGAACCTCCAGGGCAAATGTGGAAAGGCGTGCCTCAATATAACGCGCTGCTGCCGCTGAGGCTCCAGTCAGAATATTGCCCCAGTTTCCCTGAGTCTCAACCAACAGATCCTTCTGGCCCAACTGCACCAGCGCATCCTTGATTGAAGCGTCACCGTGAGGATGATACTGCATGGTTGTGCCCACAATATTTGCCACCTTGTTCATCTTACCGTCATCAATGGTCTTCATGGCGTGCAGGATGCGGCGCTGAACCGGCTTAAGGCCGTCATCAATATGAGGAACAGCGCGTTCCAGAATCACATACGATGCATATTCCAGGAACCAGTTACGGTACATTCCCCTCAGATGGCGTGAAGACTCCGGTGAACTACCGATATTGGTTGCC
This sequence comes from uncultured Bacteroides sp., assembly GCA_964571405.1. GTDB lineage: Bacteria > Bacteroidota > Bacteroidia > Bacteroidales > Muribaculaceae > CAG-873. Next base: position 16,450 of record CAZNBD010000026.1, read on the forward strand.
GCCGGACCGGAATATTCCGGCTCAGCAGAGTCATGCAAAATTTCTTCTTCCTGATTCAAATCTGTGCGAGGGTCTGTTTCCATGGTATCCATTTTCCAAATTCCCACAAATTTACACAAATTTTCCATTAACACCAAAAACCACAGGAAAATTATTGTTCAAAAAGCAATAAAAATCATTCACAAATTTGTGAATCAGAAAAAACTTTCATATATTTGCACCAAAATATGAATATATGATTGTTGAATTCGGAGAAGAGTATCTGAGAGATCTCTATACCTTGGGAACTTGTAACGATAAGAAACATCGTTACAGAGTTGATGTAATCAAACGATATAAACGAGGAATAGATTATCTCAAATGGGCTAATCGCATAGAGGATCTATTCAGAATCAACTCTTTGAATTTTGAAGCATTAAGAGGTAATAAGCATGGTCGCTATTCCATAAGAGTGAATAATCAATACCGAATAGAATTTACAATAAGGGAAACAACAGAAGATCCGATTTTAACCATCTGCAAAATTATTGAACTCTCAAACCATTATGAATAATATAATTAAAATATCAGGGGTTTCAGCGGACATGATAGCAAACAATCTAACTCCTTTTGAACCTACACATCCCGGAGAACTCATCAAAGATGAACTTGATGCGAGACACATAACTCAGGCAAGTCTGGCAGAACGTATAGGAGTAAAACCTTCACTTCTCAATGAAATAATAAAGGGTAAGAGAGGAGTAAATACAGAAATGGCTTTATTAATTGAGGCCGCTCTTAATATCCCTGCTGAATTATTGCTGAATCTGCAGGGAGAATATAATATGCAGATAGCCAAATCAAATACATCGTTCATGGAACGCCTCTCCTCAATCCGTAAAATCACAGCTGTGCTGTAAAATCCCGGAAGGAACTGAAAGGATTCTCAATAATAATTGTTAACTTTGCAGGCAGAACCATGAATAATCAATCACATGCACAAATCTTTAATCAGACTTTTTATCCTTTTGTCCATAGTGCTTATTTCCACGGGGTCTGCCTGCGGAAGTCAGAGCACCCGGAACAGCGCGGCTGTTGAGAATGATACAGTTCCTGTGACTCCTGAGGTGGTGGTGGGCGCTGCCCGTATCAGCGAGTACTCTCCCCTGCTCAGCGGAAAACGCGTCGGACTTTTTTCTAATCATACAGGACTGGTCGGTGAGGGTCATTCCCTTGACCTGATGCTTGAAAACGGCGTCAATGTCACCACCCTCTTTTCTCCTGAACACGGATTCCGCGGAAATGCGGATGCCGGTGAACATGTGGCAAGCGGGATTGACGCGCAGTCCGGTCTGCCCGTGGTTTCCCTGTATGGACGTCCGGCTGCTCAGATTCTCACACCGGAGCTGATGGATAGCATTGATGTGATTGTTGTTGACATACAGGATGTGGGGCTGAGGTACTATACATATTACTGTACCATGCTGGAGCTCATGAACGCAGCAGCTGAAAACGGAAAAAAAGTACTTATCCTTGACCGCCCCAACCCTAACGGAATGACAGTTGACGGTCCTATTTTAGATATGAATTACGCCAGCGGTGTGGGACGTCTGCCCATTCCTGTGGTGCACGGCCTCACACTGGGTGAAATGGCCCAGATGGCAAACGGTGAGGGATGGCTCAAAAACGGACAGGCTGTTGACCTCACCGTCATACCCTGTCTCAATTATACACATCAGACCCGGTACCGCCTGCCGGTAGCACCGTCACCCAATCTCCGGACAATGTTAGCCGTGTATCTTTATCCCAGCATATGTTATTTTGAGGCCACACCCGTGAGCCTTGGCCGCGGAACGGACAAACCCTTTGAAATTTACGGACACCCGGGCATGAAGAACCGCAGTTTCTCTTTCACACCGCGCAGTGTGGACGGTGCCAAGAATCCCCCGCTCAAGGATGAACTCTGTTACGGAGTGGATCTGAGCGGTATGGATGAGGAAGAAGCTATTGCCCAGGGCATTAATCTTCAGTATCTCATTGATGCTTATACAGACCTGGGAATGGGAGATTCATTCTTCCGTTCATTCTTTGAAAAACTGATTGGAAAAGGAGACATCCGTGCCATGATAGAACAGGGAATGACAGCGGAGCAGATCAAAGCCACTTGGGCGGATGATGTTGCTGCTTTCCGTGTACAGAGAGCCCCTTACCTTATTTATCCGGAATGATATGGACCACGCTTTTATTGTCATAATCACCATAGCCTGTTACTTCGGGCTGCTGATGGCCATCAGCTATTTTGCCTCCCGCGGGAGCGATAACGGAACATTCTTCACCGGCAAACGCTCCACGCCGTGGCCGCTGGTGGCATTCGCCATGATAGGTGCCAGCATATCAGGTGTAACCTTTATATCCGTGCCGGGCATGGCAGCCACCAAGGGGTACGCTTATCTCCAGATGGTACTCGGATTTATAGTCGGTTACTTTGTGATAGCTTTCCTGCTGGTACCCCTGTTTTACCGCAGAAATCTGCTCAGTATTTACGGATACCTGGAAGAAAGGTTCGGCCGCTCCACTTACCGTGCCGGCGCATGGTTCTTCTTTGTCAGCAAGATGCTCGGGGCGGCAGTCCGCTTCTTTGTGGTGTGCGCCGTGCTTCAGATCCTGGTCTTTGAGCCCCTGCATATTCCTTTTATATTTAATGTAATTGTCACCATAGGGCTTATATGGCTTTACACAGTGCAGGGGGGAGTAAAGACTCTCATATGGACAGATACACTGAAGAGTTTCTGCCTGATCATGTCAGTTATCCTCTGCATTTATTTTGTATCCGCCAACCTCGGTTACAGCTTCGGCGACCTCACCGCGGCAATAAGCAATCATGAAAGCAGCCGCATGTTCTTCTTTGACGACCCCCGCTCAGGAAATTACTTCTGGAAACAGTTCCTTGCCGGAGTCTTTATGGCAATCGCCACCAACGGCCTTGACCAGGACATGATGCAGCGCAACCTTGCCTGCAAGGATAGCCGTCAGAGTCAGAAAAACATGATTGTAAGCGGAGTGTTGCAGTTCTTTGTGGTGGCTCTGTTCCTTCTGCTCGGCACCCTCCTTCTTATATTTATGGCAGACCGCGGTGTGGCGGTTCCTGAAAAGACGGATGAAATATTCGGCATGGTGGCCAAACATCCTGATGTACCGGTTATTGTTCTCATACTCTTTGTACTGGGACTGATCTCAGCTGCCTACTCCGCAGCAGGCTCAGCCCTGACCTCCCTCACCACAAGCTTTACAGTTGACATCCTTTCTGCCCACAAGACCAAGGATGAAGCGGGCCTCACCCGCACACGTAAGGCAGTCCATGTGGCCATGAGCGTGCTGATGGGTCTGGTGATTGTGGCATTCTATTACCTGAGCAATCAGGATGCCATCTCGGCTGTCTACACACTGGCAAGTTACACATACGGCCCAATCCTGGGACTGTTCGTTTACGGAATGTTCTGCAAGCGTCCCGTTCATGACAAACTCGTACCCGCCGTATGCGTCCTGGCTCCTGCGCTGAGCTGGTGCACACAGTACATCCTCCGGGATTTGTTCGGATATGAGACCAGCTTTGAACTTCTCATTATCAATGCCCTGTACACCATGGGCGGCCTGATGCTTCTCTCTGTGGGAGCAAAGAAAAAGGCTGTCCAAGCGTCAGCATCATGACCCCGGATATAATCAACCGTTATATTTGGCTGATTGACACTGTACGGCAGTACGGCTCCATCTCACGCGCCGAACTGAGTAAATGCTGGATGCGCTCCACTCTCAGTGACGGGCGGCCGCTGGTGCGCAGAACCCTGTATAATTACCGCCAGGCAATACAGCAGATGTTCAATATTGATATCCGCTGTAATCCCGCCACCAACGAGTATTATATTGCGGAGGAAGGCAAGGACTTGAACGGCCTGACACAGTGGCTTGTGAATTCCAACAGTGTCAGCAGGATACTTTCATCAGCCACAGAAGTGGCAGACAAGGTGTTTCTGGAGGAAGTGCCGTCATCCAACGGCTGGCTGGCTGTCATCCTGGAGGCGCTGAAAGAGAACAGGTATATCAAATTTGATTACCAGAGCTTCAGCAAGTCCGCCCCTGCGGCAGGTATAGTTTTTGAACCATATCTTGTCAAACTCTTCCGTCAGCGCTGGTACCTGACCGGACGCCCGCGCAAGGGTACCCAGATGCGTACATATGCCCTGGACCGCATCACAGACCTGAAGCTGCTGCCAGAGACCTTTGAGCCGGATCCGGATTTTGACGGCAACGAGTATTTCAAGAATTCATTCGGAATTGTTGTCACATCCAATCAACCGCGTAAAATTGTGATCAGAAGCACACCCCGGCAGGCAAAATATTTCCGGGCACTTCCGCTGCACCATACACAGCAGGAAACCATACATGATGATTATTCGCTGTTCACACTGCGCATGCGCCTGAGTGACGACTTTGTTGAGGAACTGCTCCGTTACGGTTCAGAAGTGGAGGTTCTGGAGCCTCAGGAACTGCGAACCATCATGGCCACGCGTCTGCGTCAGGCCGCTGCTCTGTATGAGCTGGAGAAAAGCTCCACCAGGCTCTCAGACTTGCGCTCACCTTATTACTTCTGAATTCACATATAGATGGAATACGGTATTATTTTCAGCTTTTTGCACCCGTTGTGCTTGTATTTGGAAAATTTTGACTATATTTGCGAGCTGAAATCGTAATTTGTAAAATCATTAACAATTAAACCATATCAAACTTCATGCAAAGTAAAGGAAAATTGGGCAGTACCGTCGCCGGTATTATCGCTGTTTTCTTGGTACTTATCTGTTTGTTTTACCTCTCGTTCACTTACATCAGCAGTAATTACGAGGGAAAAGCAGATCAGTATGCCAAGGTAATGAGCGGTGATAACGATGACCAGGCCTACAACCAGGCTTACAAACACTTCATGGACTCCCTCGGGGAGAAGAAAGTTTACCTCGGTTATTATACCCTTAATGATGTCCGCAAGTGGGGCGTAGGACTCGGTCTGGACCTCAAGGGTGGTATGAACGTAATCCTTCAGGTGGACATGGCAGATATGCTGCGTTCCATGAAGAGCGGTGCAACAGACTCCGTTTTTGAACGTGCCCTCAGCGGTGCAAACGCACGCGTAACTTCAGGTCAGACAGAGGACTTTGTCGGCTCTTTCGTTGAACTTTATCGTCAGGAAAAACCCGCGGCTGACTTTGCCGTTGTTTTCCAGGGAATCGTTCCCAACGGAGCTTCAGACGGTTCTGTTGCCGCCACTCTTAAGAGCCAGGTTAAAGACCGTGTTGACAACTCAGCCACAAACGTTCTCCGTAACCGTATTGACCAGTTCGGCGTTGTTTCTCCTAACATTCAGGTACTTCAGGGTAAGGACGGACAGATTCTCCTTGAGCTCCCCGGTGTTAAGGACCATGACCGCGTTCGCCAGCTGCTCCAGCGCTCTGCAAACCTGGAGTTCTATGAAACATATAATGCTGAAGAATTTGCTCCCGTACGTCAGCGTCTGGCTCAGTATGCAGCTGCTGACACCACCGGTACCGCACAGGCTCTCTTAACCCTCCTGGCCAACCCCGGTTACGGTGCAACAGTAGGTTTTGCTCCTGATCAGCGCGCCATGCAGCAGATCAGCGCAATCCTTGAAACTCCCGCAGCACGCAATATCCTGCCCAATGACCTCAAACTCAGCTGGGCGGTTAAACCCACCATTCATCAGGATGAAAATGGCGTGGAACAGAACCTCGGTTTTGCACTCTATTCTCTGCGTGCCACCGGTGGTCAGCCCGTTCTGGACGGTACTGCAGTTTCTGACGCTACTTCCAACTATGACCCCAACCGCGGTAATGAAGTAAGCATGCGCATGACCTCCGAAGGCGCTCGCAACTGGGCTCGCATCACAGGTCAGAATATCAACCGTCAGGTTGCCATCGTTCTTGACGGCATGGTTTACTCCGCTCCTAATGTAAATGACAAGATTGAAGGCGGACAGAGCTCAATCACCGGTGACTTCTCTCTTGAAGAAGCCCGTGACCTTGCCAACGTCCTCAAGAGCGGTCGTATGGACGCACGCGTAACCATCATCTCAGACATGGTTGTAGGTCCCTCTCTGGGTAAGGCAGCCATCAAGGCCGGTGTCACCTCATTCATTGTGGCACTTGTCCTGCTGATGATCTTCATGATTGCTTTCTACGGAGTGGTTCCCGGTCTGATCGCCAACCTGTGCCTTATCTTCAACCTGTTCTTCACCATCGGTATCCTGGCTTCCTTCCAGGCCGTGCTCACCATGAGCGGTATTGCCGGTATCGTGCTTGCACTCGGTATGGCTGTGGATGCCAACGTGCTTATCTTTGAACGTACCAAAGAAGAGCTCCGTGCCGGAAAGACAGTCCGCAACGCTCTTGCAGACGGTTACTCAAATGCCTTCAGCGCAATCTTTGACTCCAACCTGACTTCAATTATCACAGGCGTTATCCTGCTGCTCTTCGGAACAGGTCCCATCAAGGGTTTTGCCACAACACTTATCATCGGCCTTGTCTGCTCATTCTTTACAGCAGTTTACCTGAGCCGTCTGTTCTTCAACTGGTACTCACGCACCAGCGGATTCAACAAACTCACATTCAGCACTGCTCTGAGCAAGAAGATGTTTGTCAACGCCAACATCAACTTCCTGGGTCAGCGTAAAGTTTCCGCTGTTATCTGTGTGGCTCTCATTGCTCTCCTGATTGTGTTCCTCTGCACCAAGAGCCTCAAGCAGGGCATTGACTTCTCCGGTGGACGTAATTACATTGTCAAGTTTGAACAGCCCGTTGACGCTCCTGAACTTGAAAGTCTCCTTACAGAAGCATTCCCTGATGCATCAACAAGCGTTATTACAATTGAATCCTCAAACCAGGTACGCGTTTCTACCAACTATAAGATTGAAGCTCAGTATGACGGACAGGAAACCGAAAACGAAATCACCGGAATCCTTTACGATGTTCTGAAGCCTTACATGGCAGAAAACGTTACTCCGGAAATGTTCTCAACATCTGACGTCAATTACGGTCTGGTATCTTCTCAGAAGGTAGGTCCGTCTGTGGCTGATGATATGAAGAAGGATGCTGTTATAGCAGTGACCATCGCACTTCTGGCAATGTTCCTGTACATCCTGGTACGTTTCCATAATATCGCCTTCTCAGTTGGTGCTCTTGCAGCCGTTGCTTTCACAGCATTCTGCATCATCGGCTTCTACTCAGTATTCTATGGCATCTTCCCCTTCGCCATGGAAATTGACCAGAGCTTCATAGCGGCCATATTGACGGTGATAGGTTACCAGATTAACGATACGGTGGTGGTATTTGACCGTATCCGTGAGAACACCGCTCTGTATCCCAAACAGAACTTCTTCAATCTGGTCAATACATCAATCAACACCACACTGAGCCGTACCATCATGACATCCGCCTCTACCCTGCTCGTGCTGCTGTGTATCTTCATCCTCGGTGGTGACTCAATCCGCAGCTTCACATTTGCAATGCTCTTCGGTGTCATCGTAGGTACCCTGGCAACCATCTATGTTGCATGTCCTGTGGCATACATCATTGATGGCCGCCGCAAAAAAGCATAAATTTCTAATCCTCAATACCAAGAACGGGACTGCCTCGCAGCCCCGTTCTTTTTTATTGCAGCAGATGCTGATTTCAAAAAAATTGATTAACTTTGTGCCTGAACCTTAATCAATCGTTTGCCATGAAAGTCCAGACTGTTTTATGTATGGTTCTCATAGCTTTATCAGCTGTGGGGGCGGGGGTTCAATCGCCAACGGCGGGGCAGAATTACGTGCGGACTTTGGTCTATACTGACCAGTCCGGTTCTGA